>JBAXET010000086.1:0-13415 GCA_037140275.1 Ferruginibacter sp.
AAAAATTACCATCAGGGAGAATTGGGATAATGAAAGTGAGATCAGTTTGTAGTTTAGGGTTTAGGGTTTTCGGTTTACAGTTGGCGGTGATGCTGCTCTACATTAAGGCAAACAGAAAACCCTAAACAGAAAACTGAAAACACGAAACAGAAAACCTATTTTTGCTACATGATTTTCTCTTCTTCTCTTTTAGAAAATGCGGTGAACGAATTTGCCAAACTGCCGGGTATTGGTAAAAAAACAGCATTACGCCTGGTGCTACATCTTATTAAACAGGATGTACAGGATGTAACCCATTTTAGCAATGCCATTAGCATATTAAGACAAGAAATTAAATTCTGCAGCCGTTGCCATAATATTGCCGATCACGAACTATGCAATATCTGCAGCAACACTATGCGCAAGCAGGAAATGATTTGTGTGGTGGAAAATATCAGGGATGTAATTGCCATAGAAAGTACCCAGCAGTTCAACGGCGTGTACCATGTACTGGGAGGTATCATTTCACCATTGGATGGTGTTGGCCCCGATCAGTTACAAATAGACTCTCTCATCAGCCGGGTAAGTAAAGAAAATATTACAGAAATTATTTTTGCGCTCAACGCCAATATACAAGGCGATACCACCATCTACTATATTGGTAAAAAACTTAAACACCTGCCTGTTAAAATCACTACTATTGCCCGCGGCATTGCCTTTGGCGGCGAGCTGGAATATGCAGATGAAATGACCCTTGCTAAAAGCATCAGCAACCGTATACCGGTAGAAAACTATATCAATTCAAGCAACTAGGACTCCATTATTCCCGTTCAGTAAGGTATTATTCGGGTTCAGCTACAATTCTTACCCGGGCAGGGGCCGTTGAATTACTTTCACGGTAAGGAACTACTATGGCAAGCAAAACAAAAAAAACGGTACTATTCTCCATACTGGGAATACTACTGATAGCCACTGTTATTGGCTATAAACTTTATAACAAAAAACATTTTAGCGTGGAAAATGCCACGCCTGTTGCAGAAATTACTGCAACTGAACTTCATAGATCCTTCTCCTCCGACTCCACGCTTTCTAATACAAAATTCATTGGCGACGAAGTCAATCAAAAAGTAATTCAGGTTACCGGTGCCGTAAGCGAAATAAAAAAAGACCAGCAGGGCAGTACCATCATTTTATTAAAAACCGGTACTGATGGCGCTTATATCAATTGCACTCTGGAACTTAAACCCAACAGTATAGAAATAGGTAAAAGCACCACCATCAAAGGCATGTGTACAGGCTATAATTATGATGCAGAAATGGATATTCCCGGAGATGTGATTGTAACCCGCTGTTTAATTGTCAAATAATCATCAGTCATGAAAAAAACAGTACTCAGTATATTCCTTGCAGGCAGCCTGTTATTGACCATCGGATCTTGCGAGCATGAAGAAATTGCACCTCAGGTGGATACCACTCCCCAGCCCGGGCCTGTTGCTAATAACGGAGTTTGTTTTCAAAGCGATGTGCTGCCCCTGCTGCAAAGCAATTGTGTCAAGTCGGGCTGCCACGATGCCACCACCCGTACAAAAAATCTGGTACTGGACAGTTATGCCAATATTGTACAAAGAGACCTGATACCCGGCAATGCCGATGCCAGTAAAATATACAAGGTATTATTTGCAACCGGTAAAGATAAAATGCCGCCCCTGCCCAATACCGATCTTACCATTGCTCAAAAAGCATTAATAGGACAATGGATCAACGAAGGCGCAAAAAATACTGTGAACTGCGCATCTACCTGCGATACCACGCTATTCAAATTTGGTGCTAATATCAACCCTTTATTAAGTACTTATTGCACCGGATGCCATAGTGGTGCCTTGCCATCAGGCAATATCGATCTCAGTAATTATAACAATGTTAAAGTACAGGTTACCAATGGCAGATTAGTAGGCGCAGTAACACATACTGCAGGTTATGCAGTAATGCCAAAAGATGCCGCCAAACTGAGTGATTGCCAGATTACCCAAATTAAAAAATGGGTGGCTGCCGGAGCATTAAATAACTAAACCTGCAATTGAACCAATGATCAGTATGTTGTTAAACAAAATAAAAAGTATAGTTGCCCTGCTGGCAGTTGGTTTGGTTATTGTATTGCTATCTGCAACAGGATGCTATTATGATAAAGAAGAAAAATTATATCCACAAACGGTATGTGATACGGCAACGGTTACCTACAGCAGTTCGGTGGTTCCCATTCTTTTATCTAACTGTACCATTTGCCATGGTGGTAATACGCCTTCTGCAGGAATAAAATTAGATACTTATGCAGGCGTAAAAGTGCAGGCAGATAACGGAAGGCTATGGGGTGCAGTATCACAGGCCACCAGTTTTTCGCCTATGCCTAAAAACGGAACTAAACTAAGCACCTGTAACCTTACTAAAATAAAAAAATGGTTGGATGCAGGTGCCCTCAATAATTAGCCTTTTAAAATCTTAAATATGAAACGTAGTTTTTTAGTTGCAGCAGCAATAGTATTAAGCGCAACATTTGCGCAGGCACAAAGATTTTATACCAAAAATGGTTTGGTATCTTTTTTCTCCAGTACCAATATGGAAAATATTAAAGCAGATAATAATCAGGTATTGTGTACGGTAAACAGCACCAGCGGCGATCTGCAATTTTCGCTGATGAATAAAGGCTTTCATTTTGCTAAAGCATTAATGGAAGAGCACTTTAACGAAAACTATATTGAAAGCACTAAATTTCCCAAATCAACTTTTAAAGGCACTATTGCCGATATCAGTAAAGTAAATTTTACTGCTGATGGTACTTATACAGTATCCGTTACCGGCGACCTCACTATGCATGGTGTTACCAAAAGTGTAACAGTACCCGGCACCGTTACTGTTAAAAGTGGCAAGCCAACAGTAGTATCAAAGTTTATGCTTAAACTGGCGGATTATGGTATTACCATCCCGGGTGCAGTAAAGAAAAATATTTCTGAGTCCATAGAAATTACTGTCAACTGTTTACTCGATCAAAAATTATAAGCTACTGCCCTAATCACCTTGTATGTTGTTAAAAAATATTTTTATCGTAATTATCAGCTGCGCTTTAGTAAATACAGCATTGGCGCAAGACAGTACTGATATTATGAAAATGCTGGAGAATGATCTGGAGCCCACCACTGATTATACCACGGCTACTTTTAAAACCTCCCGTTTAATAAATGGCCATACGGTAGAAAATGTGGGCAAGGGAGTGATGGATGTAAAAATATCGCACCGCTTTGGAAAGATCAATGGCGGAGGCTATGAATTATTTGGTTTGGACAATGCTACCATGCGTATGGGATTTGATTTTGGCATTACCGATTATTTAATGGTCGGTGTGGGACGCAGTACTTATCAAAAAACTTATGATGCTTTTTTTAAAGTAAAACTTTTGCGGCAGTCAAAAGGCAAACGCAATATGCCCATCACTTTAAGTTATGTGCCCACCATTGCTTTAAAAACTTTAAAATTTGAAGACCCTGCCAGAAAAAATTATTTCTCTTCCCGCTTATATTACAGTCACCAGCTGATTATTGGCCGTAAGTTTTCCGAACAAACATCGCTGCAGTTAATGCCAACCTATATCCACCGAAATCTGGTAGCATTGATTTTAGATCCTAACGACTTACTGTCGATAGGCATTGGCGGAAGACAAAAGCTGAGTAAAAGAATTAGTCTGAATGTTGAATACTATTACCAGATACCGGAATATAAATTACCCAACAGTACCAATTCACTTTCTGTTGGTTTTGATATTGAAACCGGCGGTCATGTGTTCCAGTTACACTTTACCAATTCGCAGGGTATGAATGAACGCAGTTTTATTTCAGAAACCACAGGCGACTGGAGTAAAGGCGATATTTTTTTCGGCTTTAATATTTCAAGAGTATTCACCCTAGGCAAAAAAGGCAAATAGCAACCGGGTTTACTGTTGCTAGTGGAAACTATTGCTTAAATTTACAGTATGCGCAGGCAACTCTTTATACTTCCATTTTTATTACTGGCTCTGGCTTTTAAGTCGGGCAACTCCCCGCAGGATTATAAAGTAAGCTCAGGCAGTATCAGTTTTCGTTCTGATGCACCGTTAGAATTGATTAAAGCGCAAAGCAGCGAATTAAAAGGATTGGTACTTCCCGAAAAAAAACAATTTGCATTTATCATCAATGTAAAAACATTTAAGGGATTCAACAGCCCGCTTCAGCAGGAGCATTTTAATGAGAACTATATGGAAAGTAATAAGTTTCCGGTAGCATCATTTGAAGGAAAAATAATTGAGGATATTGATTTTACCAAAGACGGAGAATACAGTGTACGCTCCAAAGGAAATTTAAACATTCATGGCGTGGTGCAGGAACGCATTATTAAATGTGATGTGATCATCAAAAATAAAAATATCAGCATCTGGTCAACTTTTACTGTTTTACTGGCCGATCATAATATTCCTATTCCAAAAGTGGTGCATGAAAAGCTGGCATCCGAAATTAAAGTAGATGTAAAAGCAGAATTGGCTATCAAATAATTTATAATGCTGCTGATAAAAAAAATTCCTCTTGTATTATTGCTGATTACCGGCATCAACTGTGCAGCACAGTTTGCAGGTTCCCGTTCATTTAAATTGCTGGATGATAACCGGCCCTTTAAGATCAATACCCTTTTTAAAACCAGGGAAGGATATATTTATGCAGGCACCACCAATGGCCTGTATAGTTTTGATGGTAAAAATTTTAAACTAATCAATACCAATACCCCTGCAATTAAAGATACTGTTACTGCTGTTTTTGAAGACAATAGAAGTCAGATATGGGTGGGTTATAAAAGCGGCAGGCTGGCAAAAAAAACAAAATCCCTGTTGCAGTATTTTGAGCCTGAAGAAGGCACACCCAAAGTAGCCATCACTGCATTTTTACAGGATAAACAAAACAATATATGGTTTGCCACCAATGGCGAAGGCATCTATTATTTTTACAACAGTCATTTGTATTTGATCAATGAAGAGGAAGGGCTGAGTGATAAATATGTACATGCACTTGCTTTAGCAGCTAATGGCGATGTATTAGCAGCAACTGATCAGGGCATTAATATCTGCAGCATTAATGGCGCTAATAAAAAAATAGATGTGCTGGGCCCTAAAAACGGATTGCCCGATTATTATATCACAGCTATTCAACCCGCAGGAAATAATAGTTTTTTAATTGGCCTGCAGGAAAAAGGCTTTTGTTTTTACAATCACAGTAACAAACAGATCACCATTCCTGCTGCTGCAGGTAACTGGAATTACGGACAAGTAAATGCACTACTATACACACAAAATAATGTCTGGATTGCCACAGAAGCAAACGGGCTGATGAAACTTCCTGATGCAGCAACAGCTGCTGCTGCCGATTTTATTACCAGCACCAATAAAAATAATATAAATAATCTGTTACAGGATAATGAAGGTAATATCTGGATGACCACCACCAGTGAACTGATTTCCACTGCAGGAGATAAACTGAACCTGCTGCCAATATATGACAAGGCTGTTTACGAAACCATTCACACTATACTGTCCGATTATCAAAATAATATCTGGGCCGGTACCGATGGTGGAATTATAAAATATACCCGCAGCGCCAATCAATGGACGTCGAGATTGTATCCCATAAAAGGGTTGACCAGTTTTACTGATATCACAGGTTTATATCAGGATATGTATCATAATATCTGGTTAAGCACTATGGGCGAAGGCATTTTTGTTGTTGATCCTGTAACAGGCAAATACAGAAACATAAGTGAAAATCCGCTGCTGAAAAAAGCCAGTATCCTTTCTATTACGGGCACCGGTAATACAGTTTGTGCTGGCGGACTGGAAGGAGTAGCTACCATTTTCCAATTGTCGGAATTGAATGTTACTATCAATGCCAATTATACTTTTACCAATTACGACAGCATTCCTAATGTGGGCAACAATTATATTCATACCGTTTTTAAAGACAGTAAGGGAAGAATATGGTTTGGCACTGATGGCAAAGGCATTACCGTTTTAGAAAAAGGCCGTTTTAAACATTTTGATAAAACAAACGGACTGAAGGATGAACATGTGTATTCTTTTACGGAAGATAAAAAAGGATGCATCTGGTTCAACACCAAAGATGCCGGTGTGTATTGTTATAATGATACCGTATTTAAAAATTTCGGCGCGGCACAGGGTATCAGCGACTTAAAGATCACCACTATAAAAACCGACCGTTTAGGCAACCTGATTATTGTTAACGAAAATGGTATCGATATTCTTGATCCTGTAACCGGCACTATTGCTTATATAAACAACAATCAGGGAATAACAGGAGTAAATACAGCCATAGAAAGTGTTTGCACAGATATTGCAGGCAATATTTTACTAAGCACCGAAAATGGCATTCTTGTATATACTCCCTCTGCTAAAAATATATTACGACCTAAAACCATCATCGATAACATACAATTATTTTTAAAAGAAATTGACCCTGTTACTGATCATCATTTTAAGTATGATGAAAACAGTTTCACGTTTAATTTTACCGGACTCTATTATACCAACCCTGAGCAGGTGCATTACCAGTATAAATTAGAAGGCCTGGATACTTCCTGGGTGAGCACTAAGGATCAGAGCATCCCTTTCCCTAATCTGCGCCCGGGAAAATATGTATTTCATGTACGTTCTTCATTAAACGATAATTTTAATAATGCCGATGAAGTAACATATACTTTTGTAATTGAAACGCCTTTCTGGAAACGTATCTGGTTTATTATACTCAGTATTTTAATTGTTGGGGGGCTTTTATACTGGTACATGAAAAGTCGCGAAAAACACCTGAACAAAATGCAGTTGCTGCATCAGGAAAAAGTTGAATTCCAGTTTCAGGTATTGCGCAATCAGGTAAATCCGCATTTTTTATTCAACAGTTTCAATACCCTTATTTCCACTATTGAAGATAATCCCAAAGCAGCGGTGGATTATGTAGAGCAGCTGTCAGAATTCTTTCGCAATATTGTAAACTACCGCGATAAGGATGTGATTAGTTTGGGTGAAGAACTGCAATTGATGAACACTTATTTTTACCTGCAGCAAAAAAGATATGGCAACAGTCTTGTACTCAAGATCGATATCTCCGATCAGTTGAAGAAAGACTGTTTTGTTCCGCCGCTTACTTTACAGCTGCTGGTAGAGAATGCCATAAAGCACAATGCCGTTTCTAAAGAAAGTATATTATCTATACATTTGTATACGGAAACCGATAGCCGCCTGCTGATCAGCAATAATATCAATCCGAAAATTTCGCCTGAAAAAGGCACCGGAATGGGATTACAGAATATCATCAACAGGTATAATATCCTCAGCGAAAATTCGGTATTGGTGAATACTGAAAACGGACACTTTACAGTTTCGTTGCCGATTTTAAAAAAATAGCGTATGAAAATTTTATTGATCGAAGATGAAGATCCCGCAGCAAAGCGACTGCAAAAAATGTTACAGGAAGCCATCCCTGATGCTGAAGTATCAGACAATATTGTAAGCGTATCTTCCGGTATAAAATGGTTTAAAGAGAATAACTTACCCGATTTAATTATATCAGATATCCAGCTCTCTGACGGATTAAGTTTTGAAATATTTAAAGCAGTTGAAATTTTATGTCCGGTTATTTTCACCACTGCTTACGATCAATATGCTATTGAAGCCTTTACAGTTAACAGCATCGATTATTTGTTAAAACCCATAAAAAAAGAAGAGCTGGCAGCAGCTTTACACAAATTCAATAAAATTAAGCCCGTGGCTTCGGCCATAGATATTCAACAGTTATTAAAAAGCTTTACCAACCCTTCACAGGAATACAAAAAACGTTTTGTAGTTCGTTACGGCGAGCACATTAAAACCATCAATATAGAAGACTTGGCATTTTTTTATACCGAAGACAAAGTGAATTTTTTAACCACCAAAGAAGGGCGCCGCTTTGCTATTGATTACAATTTAGACAGTCTGGAAAACATGCTCGACCCCAAATCATTTTTCCGCATTAACCGCCAGTATATTATCAGTATTCATTCTATAGCCGAAATGTTTGCCTATTCCAAAAGCCGTGTTCTGGTAAAATTGAACCCCGCCGCCAAGCACGAAACCATTGTAAGCACCGAGCGTTCTGCCGATTTTAAACTCTGGCTGGACGACGAAAAATAATGATTTTACCCATTCAGCAGTACAAAATACCCGTTCGGTAATATTGGGTTTTACTGCCGGCATAATTAGTGCAGTTTTACAGTATCAAATAACAAACAGTAAAACTTACAATTATGCTACGCTCCTTTAAAACAAAAACATTCAATCTTTTTTCAGCACTAATACTGGTAAGTCTTTTTACCACGCTGCAATCTTCTTCCTGCTCAAAAAATGATGATGTGGCTGCTATTGGCCCGGCCATTTCTGGTGCGTGGAAGGTAAGTGTGTACTGGGATAAAAAAGACGAGACCAGTAAATTCACCGGCTACAGCTTTGTATTTAATAGCGGTGGGCAGGTAGTGGCCAGCAAAGGAGCAGTAAATGTAAATGGCAGCTGGAGTGAAAGCAGTACCAAACTCAGTATTGACTTTGGCGCTGATCCGGTATTAAGCAGTATCACTAAAAACTGGCTTAAAGTAGAAAAGACAGCAATATCCATCAAGCTAAAAGACGATAATTTAACCAAAGACGAAAGGGTGGAATTCATAAAAAATTAAAACCGCTTAAATTTCCAGAATCCCGTTCAAACCCCCAAAAAAGTACATCCATAATCCGGTAATAAAACCAATCTTGGTTTAACGCATACATAGCCATTATCCACCAAATCAATAGCCGTAACATTTTGTGTTACGGCTATCTTATTATAACTTTGCCCCCTATTCAGGCAGATTTGTTTATTGTTCAGCCTGTAAAAAAACAGAACTAATAAACGAACGCCATTCCAACCCACTTCAAGGATTCGTAATCGTTTATCAGTTCAGTAATTTTTTGTAACAAGCAGCAGATTCAATGATTATCATTGTTGCGTCGCATCCCGAAAGCATTCGGGATACTTTTAGTTAATAATTAAACTTTCATCAAAGCGTATGAATAAAACAATACAGGAATGTCTTAAAGACCGTATTTTAATAATAGATGGTGCCATGGGCACGATGATTCAGCGGCATAAATTACAGGAAGCAGATTATCGCGGCGAACGTTTTGCAAACTGGCATACCGATGTAAAAGGAAATAATGATTTGCTGAGCATTACTCAGCCCGATATCATCATTGGCATTCACAAACAATATCTGGAAGCCGGTGCCGATATTATTGAAACCAATACCTTCAGCAGTACCGTTATTGCACAGGCCGATTATGATATGCAGTCACTCGCATATGAAATGAATGTAGCTTCGGCACAATGTGCCCGTAAAGCGGCAGATGAATACACTGCAATGAATCCGGACAAACCCAGATTTGTAGCCGGAGCCATTGGCCCATTAAATAAAACATTAAGTCTTTCACCTGATGTAAATAATCCCGGATACCGTGCCGTTACTTTTGATGAAGTGGCAGCAGCTTATACAGAACAAATAAAAGGATTGATAGAAGGTGGTGTGGATGTATTGCTTATTGAAACCATTTTTGATACCCTCAATGCCAAAGCGGCTATCTATGCAGCAAAAAAATTCTTCCGCGATAATAAACTGGCAGAACTGCCCATCATGATTTCTGGAACTATTACCGATGCATCGGGTCGTACATTAAGCGGACAAACTTTAGAAGCATTTTATATTTCCGTGTCTCATGCCAACCCTTTAAGCGTAGGCTTAAACTGTGCATTGGGTGCCAAAGAAATGAGAAGCCATGTAGAAGAACTGTCACAAATTGCCGGTTGTTATACCTCAGCCTATCCAAACGCCGGTTTGCCCAACGCCTTTGGAGAATATGATGAGCAACCTCACGAAACCGCACATATCATTGAAGAGTGGGCCGAAAACGGCTGGTTAAATATAGTAGGTGGCTGCTGCGGCACCACGCCGGATCATATTAAGCATATTGCAGAGGAAGTGAAGAAATTTAAACCAAGGGTAAAGCCGGTTGCTGAACTGGAATTAACCACAGAGTAACACAGAGGTAAACACAGAGCAGATGCAGGAGCTTAATGTACTAACTGAACAGATTTTAAAATATGCATTCCGGGTTCACACAGAACTTGGTCCGGGGTTGTTAGAATCTTCTTATAAAGAATGCTTGTTTTATGAATTAAATAAAAACGGAATTTTTACAGAAAAAGAAAAAGCTTTGCCATTAGTATACCAGGAAGTAAAATTAGATATTGGCTATCGTGTAGATTTACTTGTAGAAAATAAAGTAATTATAGAAGTAAAAGCAGTTGAAGCTTTAGCAGATATTCATACAGCTCAGGTATTAACTTACCTGAAATTATCAGGATGTAAAATTGGCTTGCTGCTAAATTTTCATTCAACCCATTTAAAAAACGGAATTAAAAGATTGATTTTATAGCCACTGTGCTACTCTGTGAATTTCCTCAGTGAAACTCCGTGGTAAAAAAATAACAAATGAATACAATTAAACCATACTTACGCTTGTCTGGATTAGAACCTTTAATCGTTCGTCCGGAAACAAATTTTGTAAACGTTGGGGAGCGTACCAATGTAACCGGTAGTAAAAAATTTGCCCGCCTTATCCGGGAGGGAAAATATGAAGAGGCATTATCTGTTGCCCGCCAGCAGGTGGAAAGCGGCGCCCAGATTATTGATGTAAATATGGATGATGCCTTACTGGAAGGTGTTACTGCCATGACCACATTTTTAAACCTGGTACAGGCCGAACCCGATATTGCAAGGATCCCCATCATGATCGACTCTTCTAAATTTGACATTATAGAAGCCGGTTTAAAATGTGTGCAGGGAAAATGTATTGTAAACTCCATCTCTATGAAAGAAGGAGAAGCAAAATTTATTGAACAGGCATTCATTTGCAAAAGCTATGGCGCTGCTGTTATTGTAATGGCTTTTGACGAAGTGGGACAGGCAGATACCAAACAACGTAAAATAGAAATTTGTCATCGTGCATATAAAATATTAACAGAGCAGGTGGGTTATGATCCGCAGGATATCATTTTTGATCCCAACATTTTTGCAGTAGCCACCGGTATTGAAGAACATAATAATTATGCAGTAGATTTTATTGAAGCTACAAAAGAAATAAAAGCATTGATGCCACTTACCAAGGTAAGTGGGGGTGTAAGTAATGTGTCTTTTTCTTTCCGGGGTAACGATCATGTACGTGAAGCCATTCACGCTGTATTCTTATACTATGCCATTAAGGCCGGCATGGATATGGGTATTGTAAATGCAGGACAGTTAGTGGTATATGATGAAATTGAACCTACCCTGAGAAATTTATGCGAAGCTGTTTTACTGAATCGTAATAATGATAACAACGAAGCTACAGAAGCACTGATCAATTTTGCAGAAACTGTAAAAGCAAAAGGCAAGGTTGAAGTAAAAGATGAAAAGTGGAGAAATGAACCGGTTGAAAAAAGATTATCACACTCTTTAGTAAATGGCATTACCGATTATATTGAAGCCGATACAGAAGAAGCCCGCATAAAATATCCAAAACCTTTAGATGTAATTGAAGGTCCGCTGATGGATGGCATGAACATCGTGGGCGATTTGTTTGGTGCAGGTAAAATGTTTTTACCACAGGTGGTAAAAAGTGCAAGAGTAATGAAAAAAGCCGTTGCCGTTTTAACCCCTTTTATTGAACAGGAAAAAGAAGATCGTAAAAATGCACATCTTGCCGCGGGCACAGTAAATGAAGAAGCTGCCGGCGCTGCAAAAATTTTACTGGCAACTGTAAAAGGTGATGTGCATGATATTGGTAAAAATATTGTGGGTGTGGTATTGGGTTGTAATGGCTACGATATTATTGATTTGGGTGTAATGGTGGCCACAGATAAAATTTTGGATACCGCAATAAAAGAAAACGTAGATATTATTGGTTTAAGCGGATTGATCACGCCTTCACTGGATGAGATGGTACATGTGGCACACGAAATGAAACGCAGAGGAATGACACAACCGTTATTAATTGGTGGTGCCACTACCAGCCGTATGCATACTGCAGTAAAAATTGCACAGCAATATAACAACGGTGTTATACATGTACTGGATGCCAGCCGTAGCGTAACTGTTGCAGGAAGTTTGTTAAGTAAAGAACAGAAACCGGAGTTTTTATCAGGTGTAAAAAATGAGTACGATAAATTAAGAGAAGATTTTGCCAATAAAAAAACTGTAAAAAATTATTTACGTTTTGAACAGGCTCAAAAAAACACAGCAAAAATTGACTGGGATAATTTTAAACCTGTAGCACCCACATTTACCGGCACCAAAACATTTAGTGGATACCAACTGCAAGAAATTGCTGAGTACATTGATTGGCAACCCTTCTTTATTGCGTGGGAAATGCACGGTAAGTTTCCGGCTATTTTAACTGATACTGTAATTGGTAAAGAAGCTACTAAACTATATAATGATGCCCGGCAATTACTGCAACAGATTATAGATGAAAAATGGTTGAATGCAAGAGGCGCTATTGGTTTCTGGCCTGCTAACAAAGTTGGTCCAGATTCAGTTGATGTAATGGCAGATAAAGAAGTGGTGCAATTACAATTCCTGCGCCAGCAAATTCAAAAAGCTCCGGGTCAGCCAAATTTATCTTTAGCAGATTTTATTGCTCCTGCAGAAAAAAATTATCAGGATCATATTGGCGCATTTGCCGTAACTATTGAAGGCATTGAACCGCATATCAAAAAATTTGAAGCTGCACACGACGATTATAATAAAATCATTTTACAGGCATTAGCCGACAGGTTTGCAGAAGCATTTGCTGAATTGCTGCACAAAAAAACACGTCAGGAGTACTGGGGTTATGCCACTGATGAGCATTTAACCAATGAGCAATTAATTAAAGAAGAATACTTGGGCATTCGCCCGGCTCCTGGTTACCCTGCTTGTCCTGATCATACCGAAAAATACAAGTTGTTTAATTTATTAGGCGGCAAAGATGCTACGGGTATTACTCTTACAGAATCATTGGCCATGTATCCGGCATCTTCAGTTTCAGGCTGGTATTTTGCACATCCCGAAAGTAAATATTTTGGAGTGGGTAAAATTGAAAAAGATCAGGTAGTGGATTATGCCAATCGTAAAGGCATGCCGCTGGAAGAAGTGGAAAGATGGTTACGGCCTGTATTGGAGTATGAAGCATAGTGCTATATACTCTTACTTATTTTTTCAAAGAGCACAAGGAGAAAAAGAGGATAAAAGAGAGCAGCGTATTTCTCTTTGTA
>JBAXET010000087.1:0-12862 GCA_037140275.1 Ferruginibacter sp.
GAGCGTTTTGAAGAACAGGTAAAACTGATGGAGCGTGGCGATGATGAAGCCATGTTTATTGATCATGATTTTTTACGGGCGCTGGAATATGGTATGCCACCAACAAGTGGTATTGGTTTTGGAATCGACAGGATTGCGATGCTATTAACCAATCAGCACTCTATACAGGATGTGCTTTTCTTCCCGATGATGAGACCGGAGAATAAAGAATAAGTTAACACATAATTATAAAAGCCGTAAGCTAACACTTGCGGCTTTTTTTGTTTCCGCAAATTTCATTTTTGCTTTCCTGTAAAAAAAACTAACTTGTTAATTCAACCTGTTCAGTTTGAGATACTCCAAAAACTTATTCCTGCTTTTTGCATTGACATTATTTTCATGGGCATCTTTTGCACAAAAAAATATTCATTGTCTTATTAAAACAACACTGGGAAATATTACGGTGGAATTATATCAAAAAAAAGCGCCCATCACCGTAGCCAATTTTTTACGCTATGTGGATGCGCATTTGTACGACAGCACTTCTTTCTTTCGTGCAGTGACTTTAAATAATCAGCCCGACAATAAAGTAAAAATTGAAGTAATACAGGGTGGCAATGTGGATTCAACAAAAGAGTTTGCACCCATACCGATGGAGTCCACCAAACAAACCGGAATTGTACATCAAAACGGTACAATTTCTATGGCAAGAAGTGCACCGGCTTCTGCCACCTGCAGTTTTTTTATCTGCATCAACGATCAGCCTTCGCTTGACTATGGTGGTAAAAGAAATCCGGATGGACAGGGCTTTGCCGCATTTGGTAAAGTGATTAAGGGAATGGATGTGGTAAAAAAAATTCAGCAATTATATCCTGCGCAGGGACAATACTTTAAACCCGTTGTAAAAATTATTTCTATAACAAGAATACCATAACTATGCAAAAAACATTTCTGCTGTTGTCATTGATTGCCGCTGCAAACAGCAACGCACAAAATTTTGTAAGCAATCAGCGCCCCAGTTCAGGAACAGAACGCATAGCTGCATTTAAACAGCAACAAAATGCCCTGAATGCATCAGCCTATAAAAGTTTACAATGGCGTAATGTGGGTCCGGATATTGTTAGCGGCCGCTGTACCGATGTATGGGGTATTTCGGGAAATAAAAATATGGTTTACGCCACATTTGCCACCGGTGGTTTATGGAAAACTGATGATGCAGGCAAAACATGGCAATCAATTTTTGATAAACAGGGTACTTTATCTTTTGGCAATATGGCTATTGCACCCTCTAATAATAATATTTTGTACGTAGGTACCGGCGAAGCCAATATATTCAGGGCATCATTACCGGGTATGGGCATGTTTAAATCAACAGATGCCGGCAAAACATGGCAGCATATTGGTTTGCAAAATACCAGCACTATTGCAAGAGTGGTGGTGCATCCCACTAATCCTCAGGTGGTGTATGTTGCAGCCGGCGGCAATGAATGGAGTTATAATAGTGACCGTGGTGTATATCAAACTACCAATGGCGGAAAGACCTGGAAAAAGATTTTAGGCAATGATGATAAAGCAGGCTGTATCGACCTGAGGATGGATCCCTCTGACCCCAATACCATTTATGCTTCTATGTGGAACCGCATCCGCAAACGCTGGAGCGATCCTGTTCCGGAAGACAATGATCATATTTATAAAACCACCGATGGCGGTAAAACCTGGAAACCATTAACCAACGGTTTACCCGACACGAAAAATACAGGAAGAATTGGTATTGATATTTCCAGAAGCAACCCATCTGTTTTATACGCTTTTGTAGATAATCATGATAAAAAAAGAGAACCCAAACCCGGAGAAAAAGACAGCTATGGAAGAATAAAAGAAATCGTTGTAAAGGGTGTGGAAGTGTACCGCAGCAATGACAGGGGTGAAAACTGGACCAAGATGACAGAGAACAATGATTATATGGAACGTTTTTGCGGCACTTATGGCTGGGTAATGGGGCAGATAAGAGTGAATCCATTGGATGAAAACTGTTTGTACATTTTAGGACTCGCTATGGCAAAATCCAGTGATGGCGGAAAAAGCTGGAAACGTTTTCAACCAACCGATTCTACCAGCGAATATATTCACGGCGATAATCATGCTTTATGGATTGATCCGGCAGATTCTAATTATATCATCAATGGTGATGATGGAGGTGTGGCACTGACTTATAATGGTGGAAAAAAATGGACCAATTTTTATAAAAAAATTCCTACCACTCAATTCTACAATATTACTTACGATTCTAATGAGCCATTTAATATCATTGGTTCTGTTCAGGACGAAGGTTCATTAAGGGGTAGCATAAAAAATACTTTTGGTCTAAAAGACAGTACAATCAGTCCATGGCAATTTGGTCCCGGGGGTGAAGGTGTGATTCATGCCATTGATCCGGGTGATGCCAATACCATTTATACTTCTACATTTTATGGCAGGCTAATAAAAGCAAATCTTGCATTACCAGATTCCATTCGGGAAAAAGATATCGCTCCTAAAAAAGCGGAGGATGAAGAAACACACCGGGGCGAGTGGCTGGCTTATACTTTAATCTCTCCGCACGACCGTTTCACCATCTATCATGGCATGCAGTATTTATTTAAATCAGTTGACAGTGGCTTTAGCTGGAAAAGGATCAGTCCGGATATGAGTTATAACAACAAACAAAAAATGGGTAAAACACCCTATGCCATCAATCACCAGGCCATTACTGCCGTTGCAGAATCTTATTTTAAAAAAGGCATATTGTATGTTGGTACCGATGATGGCCGCATTTGGATCAGCGAAAATGATGGGGGCAACTGGAATGAAATCAGCAATGGATTGCCGGTAAATGCGCATGTATCAAGATTGGTAGCTTCTAAATATGATGCATCAACGTTGTACATTACTTTAAGCGATAGAAGAGAAGATAATATCACCCCCTATATTTTCCGTTCCACTGATATGGGAAAAACATGGGTAGCCATTAGCGGCAATTTGCCACTTAACCCGGTGAATGTGCTAAGGGAAGATCCTGTCAAAAAAAATATACTGTACTGCGGAACCGATATGGGGGTGTATACTAGCAATAATGCAGGTAAAAACTGGGTACCATTAAATAATAATCTGCCCGCAACAGTATCGGTGCAGGATTTATTTATTCATCCCAAAACCAATCAGCTGGTAATTGCAACATATGGAAGGGGCATATATGTTTTAGATAACATCAGCATATTACAAAAATAGTATGATGGTATAGCCCATTCATCAAATACTGTTTTAGCTTTCTTACAAAAAAACTATCTTGTTCTTTAAAACTAAATCGTTTTTGAACATGATAGTTATGCAAAAAAAATCCCTGGCCACCATCGCCATCCTTGCACTGTCGCTTTCTGCAACAGCACAAAAAAAAGACCTTACTGACGAGCAGTATTTTAAAAGCAATTTTAAAGGCATTACTCAGGCTATGCCGATGTTTAAAAAATGGGCCGATGATAGCCATTTTGTGATCAGCATTAATGGTAAAGACAGTCTGATAGATTGCAAAACCGGCAAATCTTCTGTACCTGCAGAAGTACCTGTTGCATTGGAAACAAAAGTTGAAAAAGCTGTTGTGTATACAAAAAGCAATGACCTGTACATTAAATTAAACGGCGCCGAAGTACAGCTTACCAACGATAAAGACAAAGAAAATAATGCTGCCATGAGCCCCGATAGCAACTATGTGGCTTTTACAAAAAATAACGATCTCTACAGTATTAATGTAAATACAAAAAAAGAGAGCCGCATTACCAGTGATGGCAGCGAAGTGATATTGAATGGTTATGCAAGCTGGGTATATACCGAAGAAATTTTAGGCAGAAGATCGGCCTACCGTTCATTCTGGTGGAGTCCCGACAGTAAGCATATTGCTTTTTTCAAAACCGATGATACTAACGTTCCCGTGTACACCATAACCGATGGTGCAGGTCTGCATGGTTTGGTGGAGAAAGAACGCTATCCAAAAGTAGGCGATCCCAATCCTGAAGTAAAAGTGGGTATTGTTGCTGCTGATGGCGGCAATGTGGTATGGAGCGATTTTAATGCTAAGGATGATCAATATTTTGGTGCGCCTTACTGGAAACCCGATGGCAGTACTTTACTGGTACAATGGATGAACCGCTTACAGGATAATCTGATCATCTATGCTGTTGATCCTGCAACCGGAACAAAAAAAGAATTCTATAATGAAAAACAAAAAACCTGGATCGACCTTGATGATAATGGCGAAAGAATTGAATTTTTAAAGAATGGCAAAGGCTTCATCCTATTCAATGATGCTACAGGGTGGAAGCACATGTACTATTACGATATGAATGGCAAACTCATCAATGCTATTACATCAGGAAAATATACGGTTACCGGTATCAGTTATATTGATGAAAAAAACAGTATTATTTATTTTACTGCAAGAAGCAGGGAAAACACCGCCCGTACAGATTTTTACCGCGTTAATCTGGATGGTAAAAATTTACAGCGCCTGACTTTTGCAGATGCTAATAATAATATCAACCTTTCTCCAAACGGATCGTATTTTATTACTACCTACAATAATGTAGCTGCACCAAGCAAAATGGCATTAGTAAGTAATAAAGGAAAGATTATCCGTGAGCTGGGTGCAGCAAAGGGAGAAGATTTTGACAATTACAATCTGGCCAAAACAGAATTGATTCGCGTAAAAAGCGATGATGGTATTTACGATCTGCCCATGAAAGTTACCTGGCCATTGAATATGGATAAGAATAAAAAATATCCGGTACTGATTTCTATTTATGGTGGCCCCAATGCAGGTACTGTAATGGATACCTGGGGCTTAAGCGGCACACAGCAATTTTATGCTAAAGAAGGATTGATACAGGTAACAATGGACCATCGTGCCAGCGGGCATTTTGGTAAAGAAGGAGTAAACTATATGTACCATAACCTGGGTTACTGGGAAATAAAAGATTACAGCACGATGGTAAAATGGCTGATTGCTAATGGCAACGCTGATGCATCAAAAATTTGTATTACCGGTTTCAGCTATGGCGGTTACATGAGTTGCTACGCACTCACATATGGCAGTGATGTATTTACACATGGTATGGCAGGAGGCAGTGTTACCGACTGGAATTTTTACGACAGTCATTATACCGAACGTTATATGGGTACGCCTGCTAATAACGCGGAAGGCTACAAAACAAGTTCGGTGTTGAATTATGTAGATAAATACAAAGGCGTGTTACAAATTGTACATGGCGTTATTGACGATAATGTGCATATGCAAAACAGTCTGCGCCTGATTGACAAATTAGAAGATGCTAAAAAAGATTTTGAATTTATGATCTATCCCGGTGGCAGACATGGCTGGGGTGGTAATAAAGGAATGCATTTTCAAAACCTGAAAACAAAATTCATTTATAAATATCTGTTAGAAAAAGAAGTTCCAAAATCGATGCTTCGATAAATAAAAAAAAGGCCGGAATTAATTCCGGCCTTTTTTTATACATTTTTATTTTTCTTTTTCAATTTATTTTTTGCAGTCAGATAATCCAGAAAATAAATTACCCTTATTGAAACACTGTTAAAATGCGTGAGGTTATTATGATTATTTCCATTGAAAGTATTGCCTAGATTATCAAAATAATTCTTCTCAAAATCGCGGTAAAAATTTTCGCCAATATTTTTCCAGGCCACATTAATAAAGCTGCCCTGTGCAAATTGCCAGGTATATACCAAATCAGTACTCAGGTAATTATAGTTTTGATTACGGTTATTATTATAAATAAAATTGGGTGTTTCCAGATCTCCCTTCAGATTTAACACATAAAATTGTAATGGCTGTACCTTACTCCACGAATGTCTGGTACTTAAAGTGATGCCCATTTTATTGGTAAAATTATATTTCACATTCAACCCTGAAGTAACGTTGCGGTTATTTCTTCTGCTGAAAATCACTGTATCCATTGCGGTACTGTTGCTGGCATATAATGTTTGCGCCCATCCGGGTTGATTGGTATTGTCTTCATCTGATACATCTATGCTTACCGAAAATTTACTGCTAAATCTTATCTTTCCTGAGAGTCCCAAGCTAAAAGTTTTTCTGTTGGTAACAGCTCCTTTGCCAACAAAGAAATTACCACCCCAGGATAATTTTTTAGCGGTATTACTATTCCATTCTCCATTGGCACCAATACGTCCTTTATTATGAAATACCCTTCCAAAAACCCGGGGCTCGTAAAAATCATTGTAATTTGAAGCCGCATTTATATTCAGTCCAAATTGCCAGAGGTTTTTAAATTGCCCGTACAAATTATAATTGAATCTGAACGATTCAAACATCATGGATTTGCGTTGCAACATATCAATTGGCGAAACCAGGGTTAATACATGTGCATTAATATTTGTACCCAGTCTGTTATACCATTTGCCGGGCTTATTCCAGTTATACCCCATCCATACACCATTGTGTATTTCATTATTATTTGTAAAATAAGCCAGGTCGCTATTATCATATTTGTTATTACTCAACTCCTGCCAAACATTAAAATTAAACCTGCCGCTGGTTTTACCAAAATACAAGTTATGTGCATATCCGGTTTTAACTTTGCCATTTTCAAAAATTTTACTCAAACTCACATTACCACCCACATTCCATTTGTTTTTCTTGTCGTTTAAATCAAAAAGCAGTGCACTAACGTTGGCATCCCTGTCCTTTCCGCTGCGTAAAGTACTTGTATTAATAAATGAAATACTGCTGTTATGTTTTAATGTTTGATCAAACGCCAATACATTGTAGTTTGTTAGCGGATTGGTTTCTACTTTTCTTTTTTCTTTATTATTCAGATTTTCAATTTCTGCAAATTGAGGACGGGTAACAGCATTTAACATACCAATACCTAAGCCACTTTGTGTACGACCACTGATTTTTGTAGCATTGTACAATTTACTTTGAGAAGGATTTTTGTTGATCTTTTCAGTATTCTCTACATTAAAATCATAGCGGTGAATGGGCTCACCGCCAATACGCCTGCTGTAAAATAAGCCGCCTTTATTAAACAATTCAGTACCCTCTGTAAAGAATGCCCTGTTCTCCGAAAACCTTTGTTCAAATGGTGTAAGGTTAAGTGTGATCTTATCTGATTGTACCTGACCAAAATCCGGTATCAATGTCATATCTAATGTAAAAGCCTGGTTTAATCCGTATTTAATATCCATACCGCCATTCATAGTGGTGGTATTTTTTGATGTGCCCGGCAATACTAAACCATCGTGATTTTGATAAGTAGAAAAATAAGGAGATAGTTGCAAACGCATAGGAGGTTTAATATTCTGTAAACCAAGCAAAGTACCTTCTTGAGTTAAAAATCCATTTGCCGCAGGATCAATGGGTTGCCAGAATAACTGTTCTCCACTTTTTTGTCTTTTGCGCACAATATTTAATCCCCAGTCCTGAATTTTTTTATTCCCAAATCGAATGGCAGAATAAGGTAAAAATATTTCAAAGCTCCAGCCATCGGTGTGCATTTTGGCATTGCTTTGCCAAACTGCATTCCAGCTGAAATCTTCGCTGTTACCATTGTTATTGGGTGCTTGTTTGGCATCCATCTGTTCGCCCAACGGAGTAACAAAATATTCAAAGCCGTTGATCTTATCCTGGTAAGTGTCAAATATCACCCCTACAAAATCATTATTGCCAAAGCCATCCCGGCCTATCAGTTCAGATGAAATACTGTCCTTATGTTTTTCATGAAAATAACCTCCCACATAAATACCTTCATCATTATACAGGAAATACATTTCGCTCTTATTCTCCGGATCTTCCTTTTTAAAAGGTGTGGGACGTAAGGCTACAAACTGATCTGCAACCGGTGCTGTTTTCCATTCCGGTTCAGACAGGTCGCCGTCAATTTTTAACTGAGTTGAAATACGTACTGCTGTAATCTTTTTCTTTTCTTTGGGTACCTGGCTGAACGCACAGGTGGTAATGAGCATGCAAATGCATACTGCTAATGGCTTAAAGCAATTCATGGCTATACTTTTGGTTTGGTGAAGCATTATCCATGGCGTGATAATGCAGTACGAAATTAAACGTACAAGCCGGGTAAAATGTTACCACTCATCAAACAAAAATTCTTTTAAAGTTTTTTTAACAGGAATTTTTACACAAACAAATCTTTGTATAACTGTGCGCCGGGTACAACTGAATATTTACTCAGGTCTGTAATTCCTTCCAGTGCTAATACATCTTCATCAATAAATGTATTTCCTGTGCATTGGGTGGATGGTTTGGATAAAATAAAATACGCAGCATCTGCTATGATATCCGCTGTGCGGCTCATCTTCATTAACATATCACCGCCCAGTAAATTTTGCACTGCAGCAGTAGCGATGGTAGTACGTGGCCATAAAGTGTTGGCAGCAATATTATATTTTTTCAACTCAGCAGCCAGGCCCAATGCAATCATGCTCATATCATATTTGCTGATGGTATACGCCAAATGATTTTCGAACCATTTCATATCCATATTTACCGGTGGAGATAAATTTAGTATGTGTGCATTGGTTCCTTTTTTTAAATAAGGGATACAGGCCCGGCTTACCATAAAAGTTCCTCGTACATTAATATCATACATTAGATCAAAGCGCTTGGGCTCGGTTTTTTCTGTTGACGTAAGATTTATTGCAGATGCATTATTAATAAGTATATCAATGCCGCCAAATGTCTCAACTGCTTTTGCAACCACTGCATCAATCTGGTCTTCAAAACGGATATCACATTGCACTGCCAGTGCTTTTCCGCCTGCCGCTTCCATTTCTGCAGCCGCAGAAAAAATGGTGCCACCGAGTTTAGGATTTTCTTCCACACTTTTTGAAGCGATAACAATATTCGCTCCTTCTTTTGCCAATCGTAATCCAATAGCTTTTCCAATTCCACGGGAAGCGCCTGTAATTAAAACAGTTTTGTTTTTAAAAGACATAACATGCAATTTTTGTTGATAACCAAATGTAGTTGATTTAAGCAGGACTAAAATCGTGAAGAAGAAAGTAGATTTATCGGAAGCGATGTATTAATGATAGAGAGATTATAAGTTTAGGGGTTTAGGGGTTTAGATATGCACACTAAACTTCTAAACTCCTAAACTCATTAAACTAAAACTGCTTCATGAGTAATAGTAGCTTTCAGCGATTTAGAGATTGGGCAAGTTGCTTCGGCTTCTGTAACTGCTGCTTCGAATGCCTCGGCACTGATATCAGGTATTTTTGCAGATACAATTAAATGCGATTCAGTAATAGCTCCTGCTACTGTATCAAAAGTGATCACGCATTGAGTTTTGATCTCATCAGCAGTAAAGCCTGCTGCTCCCAATATAAAACTCAGTTTCATACTAAAACAGCCTGCATGTGCTGCAGCCACCAATTCTTCAGGGTTGCTGCCAATACCCTCGGCAAAACGAGAGTTAAAAGAGTATTGTGTTTGATTTAATACAGTGCTTTGTGTGGTTAAATGTCCACTACCTTCTTTACCAGAGCCGTTCCAAACGGCAGTTGCGTTACGTTTCATAAATTGTATTTGATATTTTTATTTAAAAATAGTACTCAATTTGCTTTCATCAAAGCCCACCAATAAATGATTCCCAAATTCGATAACCGGCCTTTTTATAATACTTGTACTGGTCTGCATCAGTTTAATGGCTGCAGCAGTGGTGGTTATTTTTGTTTGTTCCTCTGCAGATAAGCCTCTCCAGGTAGTGCTTTTTTTATTCAGCAATACTTCCCAGCCAGCCTGCTTGGCCCATTCAGTCAACTTTTCCTTACTGATACCTTCTTTTTTATAATCATGAAACACAACTGGTCTTTTATGTTTCTTGAACCAATCCAATGTTTTTTTTACCGTATCACAATTAGGGATACCGTATACAGTTATTGTACTCATATTAAAATTCCGGTGCTGCAGGTTTTGTTTTCATTATTGATTCAATCTTTCCCATTACTTCGGGTGTAATCAGGGGTAATACATCAAGTGCCTTTAAATTATCGAGCAATTGCTGCTTTTTGGTGGCCCCTAAAATAGCAGTGCTTACATTGGGATTTTTAATGCACCATGCAATACTTAATGCAGCAGTGGTTACCCCCAGTTTTGCAGCATACTCACTCAGTTTTTTTACTTTCTTTACTTTATCGTCCATTACCCAGCGGTCTTTCAGCCAGTCAAATCCTTCTAATGCAAATCGGCTGCCTTTAGGAACCCCTTCATTATATTTACCGGTTAATAAACCGCATGCTAACGGACTCCAGATAGTGGTACCCATTCCAACATTTTTATAAATCTCACTAAACTCCACTTCTATTTTATGCCGCTCAAATAAATTGTATTGCGATTGCTCCATGGTAGGCGCAATCAGCCTGAATTTTTCTGCCACCCGATGGGCTTCCATTATTTCCACCCCGCTCCATTCACTAGTGCCCCAGTACAATATTTTTCCCTGCTGTATCAGATGGTTCATTGCCCAAACCGTTTCTTCTATGGGTGTTTTTTTATCAGGACGATGACAAAAGAACATGTCCAGATACTCTACTCCCAATCTTTGCAATGCTTCATTGCAGGCTTCAACTAAATGCTTGCGGCTGTTACCTGTTTGATTGGGTTTATTGGCCTTGCCCCTCCATCCAAAAAATGCTTTGGAAGAAACGGTGTAGGAAGTACGGTCCCATTTTTTCTTTTTCAGCACCCGGCCCATCATTTTTTCACTCTCACCTAATGCATAAACTTCGGCATTATCAAAAAAATTAACACCATTATCGTAGGCAATGCCCATCAATTCATCGGCAACCTTATCATTAATTTGTTTGCTGAAACTTACCCAGCTACCAAAGCTGAGTGCACTAACCTGTAAGCCCGATTTGCCAAGGCGACGATATTCCATAACCTGTATTTATAATTGAACTGTAAAGTTAATACAAGCTCAGGAAAAGAAAGTTGCATAATTATGGTGTTTGAATAGTATTGCCAATAATTCTCTCGATATTTTAAGTTGACGAGGAATGCCATTCACCTAAGCTTGCATGTACTCATGCTGATTCGAAATATTTCCCCTCAATCGGAATACTCTTTCAAGGGTTGCCAACCTTTGGAAGGTTGGCAACCCTGTGCAGTACTCTGCCCACTATTTGAATACGGTATAAAAATTTATACCTTAGTATTCTATGCCGATACCCACAAAATACTTAGCTGATTTTGAAGAAAATGGTATTTATCATGTATATAACCGCACCAATAATAAAGACCTTCTTTTTATAACAGATGAAAACAGAGTATTCTTTTTAAAACGATATAAAGGACTGCTAACTCCTTTTACAGATACCTATTGCTGGTGCTTGCTACCTAATCATTTTCATTTACTCATTAGAATAAAGTCTGAAGCAGATATTAAAACTTACCTGCAGTATAAGCCTAAGGAAGAACTAACCGTTACAGAAAAAAAATACTTGGAGGGTGTGGTTATGCTAAGCGAATTGATAGAACAAAGTTTTAAGCGTTTCTTTCAATCTTATGCGTTAGCATTTAATAAGCAACATAAGCGCAGAGGAAATCTTTTTTACAAATCTTTTAAAAGAGTGCTGATTGATAAAGATGTTCAATTTACAATGGCAATTATCTATATACATGCCAATGCCGCCAAACATAAATTGGTTAAAAATTTTACTACATATCAATGGAGTTCATGGCACAGTATAGCATCAAATCAGGAGACTGCTATTTTGCGAAAAGAAATAATTGACTGGTTTGGAAGTATAGAAGCTTGTATAAAAACGCATGTAGAAATGGCTGCATATTATTTTAATTGCGAAGTGGCCATTGAAGAGTAAGATGGTTGCAGGGTTGCCAACCTTTGGAAGGTTTATCAACCCTAAATACTAATACTCCGGAAATTGCGAAGAAGGCACTTTGATAATACTATTAGTAGGATTGAATACATGTTTATCTTTAAAATCCTGACTAGTTTCAAAACCGGTACCGTTAATGACCTGCATCCTTGTTCTGATTCGTACCGGTTTGTCGGTATAAAACTGATAGGTATTTCGGTTCCTGTCCCAGTACAATTCATCGCAGTACAAAGTATCTCCTGTATTTAATCCAATAAAACGCACGCTGTCTTTAAGCAAAATCTTACTTTGCGTTTCAATATAGCGGGCATATTTGGCATCTAAAATACTTTCAATTTTAGTGCTGTCGTTGTAAAAATCAACATGTATCTTTTTAGGGAATTCTACATAAGGTATACTATCCTGCACCCTCAGCATGATTGGAGCTGTAAGTATTGCTTTTGTTTTACCGCTAAGGGTATAATTGATATTAACCTGCACGGCTTCTTCTACACCCAGCTTTTTTGATGATAACTGATCCAGTTCTTCCTTACTGTTTTCGCATGCAGATAAAAAAATGCAGCCTGCGGTACAGGCTGCAATAATGAGATATAGTTTTTTAAACCACATGATTAATCATACTTAAGTTTTCTGAACCAACGGGCATTCATTGAAACACCAAAGCTAAAACGAACGGTGTTTTCACGAATATTGCTGTTCTTACCCCCTCTTCCGCCAATTTCCAATGCAGTGTTCAATACCACATATTCGCCTCCGTAGCTCAATCTTTGTAAAGAAGTGAGCGGCATTCCGGTACCTAAACTAAATCCGTATTCGGGGCGGCTGTTATTGGTTTTAATATAATCAGGGCCATAATAAAAACCGGCTCTGTAACGTACAAAACTAAAATAGTTTTTAACCGGTGTATTTAATTTGGCAGGATAATATTGCGCTCCCACTCTTACCACCCAGTTAT
>JBAXET010000088.1:0-12844 GCA_037140275.1 Ferruginibacter sp.
GAAAATATATGCACCGGCAAAATGAAATGCCAATCCTATGCCCTAGCCCAAAGTAGTCCAAATTGGCCATGGATAATGATGCATATTCCATTCGCCGGTTTCAAATATACTGTGCTGGTTGCCTGTAAAAAACCACAGGGCCCATAAAAACGCATTAACAATGACGTAGGAAATGAAATGATTTTTAAAACTGGCTCTTTTTTGAGCGATCTCCCAAAGTTCAGGATCTTTTCCTTCGGGGGCAGGTTGATGGTAACTTGACATGGTTGATTTTTTTAAGTTAAAAAATTTAATGGCTATACTTTCTTTTATAAATTATTATTTATAGCATCCTGTGTTCTGTCGGTTCCAAAACTTAAAAAGCATCCAACAAATACAAATCGTTTACTGGGTGGTGTTACTGCTTCTTTACGGCTGCCATCATAAGAATAATTATAGCTGTACACCTGATTTTGACCAAATACATTTGTAACTCCTAATACCCATACGGCAAAATTTTTGGTATTCTTTCTGCCAATAGTAGGCAGGTAGTTTACACTAAAACTGCAGCTGTTATAATTGATAGTAGTGCCCATATCGGTCAATACATTTTTATTGAGTGTATTATCGTATCCAATCCTGTAATACGGCCTTCCTGTGGCAAAATTATAGCTCAGGTTAAATTGTGTTTTCCATGGCAGGATAAACTTTTTAAACACAAAAGCTGCCGTATGCTTAGTAGCAAATGATGGCTGAATGGTAGTGGGAAAGTTCAAAAAATCTCTTTTGGTATCCAGGTAAGAATAAGAAATCCAGTAGTCAACATTTTTTATTGATTTTTTATCTCTCCAGAACAATTCAAAACCTTTTGCATAACCGGAACCGTTATTTCCGGTAATCATTTCCTGACCCAGATTATTACGGCCGGTCTTGTACAAATCGGTATATTTTTTATAAAACAACTCGGTGCGTAAAGTTTGTTGCCCTGTTAACAACTGATATTGAAAAATATAATGTGCAGCTTTTGAAAAATTAAGCAAAGTACTTGCAGGCAGATACTTCCTTTCGGGATTCTGATAAAAAATTCCATAGGCAAAACCTGCTGAACTATGCTTACCTAACTGATATGCCAGTGATGCCCTGGGTGCAATATTCCACTTATCCAGCAGGGCAGAATGTTCGGCCCTAAGGCCTGCTTTAACAGCAAGACTGTTGGTAATATAGATATCAGATTCTCCAAAGCCGGCAATCATATTTTCTTTTATTGTTTCGGCAAATTTTGTGCCGTCATATAAAGTATAGGATGATTTTTCTGTGCTGTGCGTAAACTCTGTTCCAAATCTAATAGCGCTCAATCCGCTGAGTTTTTTATCAAGTACAATCCTGTTTTGTATATAATCGTTTTTAGTACTGAGGGCAAAGTTTTTGAAAGCATATAACTGTGGTGTGGTTATCTCCTGTTTAATATTATTGGCATTCTGCAATTCATTATCAATAACATCTTTATTATTGCTGTAAGAAATACCCGTATTTATTTTCCATCCATTACCAATTGCCTGCTTCCAGCTCACATTATGGTACTGGTTGATATTTTGCAGGGTGAATGCGTTTTTCATTACAACTGAATCAATATCATTGGTGCGGCTGCCCACATTGGTTTTACTGAAATAAGAATAAATTTTTACTATGCCCCCGCCCTTTGTCTTAAAACGGAAATTGACATCTCCATCAACAACGACTGGTATTTTAAAATAATCTTGTTTTTGTTTGATTACATTAAAAGCCAGCCACAGATTGGTATAATTACCCGAAAAGCCCCAGCTGCTTTTTTTATCTTTTGCCAGATGCTGAATACCGCCACCAATGCCCACTACACTTACACCCAGGTCGGCTTCACTTTTTTCGGGCAGGTCCTTGCTTTCTAAAATCAATGCAGAAGACAATGCCTGACCATACAAGGCCGAATAGCCTCCAGTGCTAAAAACAGTTCCTTTAAACAGGAAAGGGTTAAAACGCCCCCTTTGTGCTACACCGGGCGTGCCACTGTAAAAGAAATTATTTACCTGTGTTCCGTCAATAAATATTTTACTCTCTGTTGCCGTACCTCCCCTCACAAATAAGCCTTCGCTTTCGCCAACCTGCTGAGCACCGGGCAATGATTTAAATGCCGAAGTAATATCTCCATTAGCACTGGGTGTGGTAACAATATCAATATCGCTTAGTACAGCCCCCTTCTTTTTATCGCTGGCTTCAAAAGAGCCGGTACTAATCACCACAGCTTTTAATTCCGTAATCAGCTCTTTCAAAATAACATTAATCGTAATATCAGAGCCGGTAATGCTTATTTTCTCGGAAAAAGGTCGATAACCTAAAGCACTGGCTTCAACAGTTTGAGCCCCCTTTTCTGTGGTGGTAAATGTAAAATTTCCGGTGGAATCTGATGTGGCTCCATCGTAGCTGTCTTTTAATACTACACTCACCCCCTGAACCGCTTTGCCTTTAGTATCCAACACTTTGCCACTTATTTTTATCTGGCTTTTTGCTGAAAAAACCACCAGAGTAAGTAAGGTAATAAGCATTTTTTTCATCCGTCTAAATTTGACACAAACATAAAGTAGTTTATTTTATAAACCAAATATTTTGAAGAATTAATTTTTTCTTAACCTTGGATATTATGATCTGGAAACTATGAAAATTATGCTACAAAGCATTACTTATCATCATTTTATAAGAATAAACAAACTGCTATAATATGTAATTTCAACACGTAAAACTTATCAACATGCGCCAAAATATATTTTTTTATGTGGCCGTAAATTGTAATTTAGCAACAGAATTTAATGGGTTAGTAAGTACAAAGGGCTGTCAGAAATGACGGCCCTTTTACTTTTTTGGAATTGCTGAAATTGTAAAAAAAATATTCCGGATCCGCCTTCGTTTTTTTTTACTGATAACAATCATTTCTTTTTTTTGATCTTCCATTATCATCTGCAATCCTCCTTTAACTTTACAACATGAGTAAAACCAAATCAAGTTTTTTTTGTCAGAACTGTGGATACGAAAGTGCAAAGTGGTTGGGTAAATGTCCGTCGTGTAATACATGGAATACTTTTGTGGAAGAAGTAATTGTAAAAGGATCGGATAAAAAAACAGACAGCGAATGGAAGGAATTTAATACATCAGCAAACGGTGAAGGCTTTCGTCAAAAAACAATTTCAATAAATGAAGTCAGCAGTGCCGAAGAAAAAAGGATTATAACTACCGATACTGAATTGAATCGTGTACTCGGTGGCGGAATTGTTTTGGGAAGTATTGTATTGGTTGCCGGCGAACCCGGGATTGGAAAATCAACTTTGTTTTTACAAATTGGTTTACACCTTAACAATGTAACTACATTATATATCAGTGGTGAAGAAAGCGAGCAACAAATTAAAATGCGTGCTGACAGGGTTGGAATAAAAAGCGAAAATTTTTATTTGCTTACCGAAACCAATACCCAAACTATTTTTAAAGAAATAAAAAAATTAAAGCCGCAGCTGGTAATTGTAGACAGTATTCAAACCCTGCAATCCCCCTATGTGGAAAGCGGCCCGGGCAGCATCAGCCAGATAAGAGAAACTGCTGCAGAACTGCAGCGCTTTGCCAAAGAAACTAATACACCTGTTTTTTTAATCGGTCATATTACCAAGGACGGAACAATTGCAGGACCAAAGATTTTAGAACATATGGTGGATACTGTTTTGCAGTTTGAAGGCGACCGTCATTATGCGTATCGTATTTTAAGAACTTTAAAAAACAGATTTGGCTCCACCGCAGAATTAGGCATTTACGAAATGACTGGCGAAGGCATGCGTGCCGTAACCAACCCCAGCGAAATTTTAATTACACAAAAAGATGATGCTTTAAGCGGTATTGCTATTGCTGCAACTATTGAAGGCATGCGGCCCTTGTTGATAGAAACACAGGCACTGGTTACACAAAGCGTGTATGGTACTCCGCAACGAACTGTTAGCGGCTTTGATCTGCGCCGTTTACAATTACTGTTAGCTGTTTTAGAAAAACGTGGAGGTTTTCATTTTGGTGTAAAAGATGTTTTTGTAAATATTGCCGGCGGATTAAAAGTAGAAGATCCATCCATTGATCTTGCCATCGTTTGTGCCTTGCTGAGCAGTTACGAAGATGTTACCATTCCGCAAAAAATATGCTTTGCAGGCGAAGTGGGATTGAGCGGAGAAATAAGAGCCGTTAACCGCATTGAACAACGCATTGCAGAAGCAGAAAAATTAGGTTTCGAAAAAATTATTGTGAGTAAATACAATGCCAAATCATTGGGCAAACTAAAATTCGGCATTGATGTGGTGGCTTTAGGAAAAGTGGAAGAAGTATATCAGTATTTGTTTTGATTACAGCATTTAAACTGAGTTGTACATATAAAATACCGTACCATGCAAGTCCTGAAAACGCTTTTAGGCAATACCCTGCACCTGTTTTATCCGCACGTATGCACAGGTTGCGGCAGCGATCTTTTAGCTGAAAACAATCTGCTTTGTTTACGCTGTATTAATGAACTGCCCAATACAAATTTTGCCATACATCCCGGTAATCCCATTGAAAAAATATTTTGGGGACGTATCCCTGTAACTGCAGCACACAGCCAATTTTATTTTTCTAAAGAATCATTGATTCAGCATCTGATTCATCAGCTGAAATATAAAAACCATATGGCCATTGGTTTTTATATGGGTGAACTGATGGGGAACAGTTTACTTCAATCGGGTCGCTTTAATACTATTGACTATTTAGTTCCATTGCCATTATATTCAGATAAAGAAAAAAAACGCGGCTATAATCAGGCCACTATTATTTGTAATGGAGTATCCGCTGCTATGCAGGTACCTGTACTAACAGGTAATGTAAACCGCCAACGTTTTACAGCAACTCAAACCCGCAAACACCGAACGGAACGCTGGAAAAATGTAGAAGGCAGTTTTATCATCAATAACCCCGATGCATTAATAGGAAAGCGCATTTTACTGGTGGATGATGTGATTACTACCGGCGCCACTTTAGAAGCCTGCGGCAGCATACTTACTCAAATTGAAGGACTTCAATTATATATTGCCAGTTTAGCACATGCCGGTAAATAGTTTTGTTTATTTTTATAGCATGAAAATTCATCTGTCGTATTGCTGTATTGTAATTCTCAGTTTTGGCCTTTTGCTTTCTTCCTGCAAAAAAGACAGTTTCATTACCAGCCCCGATGCAAGGTTGTATATAAATGCAGACACATTAAAATACGATACCGTTTTCACTGCTACCGGTTCTATCACCCAATCATTTAAGATAATTAATCAAAATGATCAGAAGCTGAGATTAAGTAAAGTAAAACTTATGGGTGGTGCTGTTTCTTCGTTTAAAATGAATGTGAACGGTGCCGCTGGTGCCGAAGTGAGCGATTTGGAAATTGCAGCCAACGACAGCATATATATATTTGTAGCCGTAAACATTAATCCCAATACTGCCAACCTGCCTTTTATTGTGAGCGACAGTATTTTAATCAGCTATAACAATAACCAGAGCTTTGTACAATTACAGGCTTACGGACAAAACGCCAACTTTTTATCAAATACCACTATTACAGGTAATGTAAACTGGACCAGTACCCGCCCCTATGTGATTTTGGGAGGCATTCGTATTGATACTACTGCCACACTAAACATTGCTGCAGGTTGTAAAATATATGCGCATGCCAATGCTCCATTTTTAATTGATGGTACACTCATTATAAATGGCACAAAAAATAATGAAGCTGTATTTAGCGGCGATCGCCTGGATAATGATTATAAAGATCTGCCCGCCAGTTGGCCCGGACTGTATTTTAGAAATACCAGTAAAAACAATGTACTCACTTATGCTGTAATTAAAAATGCTTATCAGGCGGTAGTGGTACAAAACCCCTCTGTTAACAGCAATCCTAAAATTGTATTGCATCAGTGTATTATTGATAATGCCTACGATGCCGGGTTGTATTGCATTAACAGCAGCCTTCAGGCAGATAATTGCCTCATCACAAACTGCGGCAGCAATATTGCCCTCATTTACGGAGGAGATTATACCCTTACCCATTGTACCGTTGCTGCATATTCCACTGCATATATTACGCACAAAAATCCTTTACTTAGTGTAAGCAATTTTGCTACAACAACCAGCGGCACAGTCACCAATAATTTAAATGCGCTGTTCCGCAATTGTATTTTTTGGGCAGATACTACCGGCTTTGTTCCCAACGAAGTGGTAGTGAATAAACAGGGAAGCAACGCATTTACTGTTTTATTCGATACAAATATGTACAGAGGCGCCAATGATCCTGCTAACAGTACTTTAACAGGCAATATCAGAAATGCCGATCCATCATTCGACAGTATCGACATTACCAAACACTATTTTGATTTCAGGATTACTAAAAACAATTTGGCTCCAGCAATCAATAAAGGAACGCTAACAGCTTTTACAAAAGATCTGGACAACAGAAACCGTAATAATGGATTACCGGATTTGGGCTGTTACGAAAAGTAAATACTGGATGAATGGTACTGCGTTTAAAAAAATTAGACTGAACTTTATTTTTTTCTTACTGTTATTATCGAAAATTAAATAAACATCATGATTAAATTACTTGCGCTAACCACAGCATTATTATCTTGTGCAGCACAAACAGACAGCAAACCTGACAACGGATATGATAGCACAAATTTTAATCCTCCAAAAATAGTGGCTGCATCATCAATTTATGAATTTAAAGTAGAAGCATTAGATGGCAGCACCATTGATTTTGCAAAATTTAAGGGCAAAAAAATACTGGTGGTGAATACAGCTTCAAAATGCGGGCTTACTCCACAATATGATGGACTGGAAAAATTATATACTACTTATAAAGACAAACTGGTGATTGTAGGTTTCCCTGCCAATAATTTTGGCGGACAGGAACCCGGCACCAATACCGAAATAGATGAATTCTGCAAAAAGAACTATGGTGTAAGTTTTCCTATGGCGGCAAAAATTTCAGTTAAAGGCGATGATACCGCCCCTGTTTACAAATGGCTTTGCAGTAAAACAGAGAATGGTGTACTGGATGCAGAGATCAAATGGAATTTTGGCAAATTTTTACTTGATGAAAACGGACACTTAATTGCTTATTTCCCCAGCAAGGTGGAACCCATGAGTGAAGAGCTGACCAGTAAATTATAATACTATAAAAACTATTTGTCCAAATCCGGAGTTTTAAAAAGCTCCGGATTTCTTTTTTAATTTACTTTGCACCCAATGCAATTTCAATCTATCATCGGTCAAAAAGAAACCAAGGAGCAATTGGTACAAATGGTGCAACATAACCGCTTAAGCCATGCATTATTATTTTTAAGTAAAGAAGGCAGCGGCGCATTATCGCTGGCACAGGCTTTTGCACAATACATTGTTTGTGAAAAAGTGAATGGGAAACAGATGAAAGCTGATAGAGGACAGCTGACAGCAGGCCCCTCATTGTTTGGAGAGCCTGAACCAATCGAAGTGCTTCCGCTATCAACTGACATCAGTCAACTAACAACTTTTTCTGATTCCTGCGGTATCTGCCCAGCATGCAAAAAAGCCAGCGAACTGGTGCATCCAGATATTCATTTCTCTTACCCGGTAATTCCGCGTAAGCCGGGCGACAAGCCCATTAGTACCGATTATATAAAAGAATGGCGTGAGTTTATTGTTAAAAATCCTTACGGCAATTCTTATGACTGGCTACAATTTATTGGTGCCGAAAACAAACAGGGCAATATCACTGCAGCTGAATGCAACGACATTAACCATACCATGAGCTTAAAAAGTTTTGAAAGCGAATATAAAATTCTCATCATGTGGATGCCCGAGGCTTTAGGGAAAGAGGGTAATAAACTATTAAAGCTGATAGAAGAACCACCGCCCAATACACTATTTGTATTTGTTGCCGAAAACGAACATTTGATATTACCCACCATTTTATCCCGTACACAACTGGTAAAAATTCCATTGCTTAGCAATATGGAAGTGGAAGCGGCATTGGGATTGAATGAAGGAGTACATATAGATAAGGCCAGTCAGATTGCCGCAATTGCCGAAGGTAATTACCGCGAGGCCCTGCACTTATTACAGAATTCCGATGACGACTGGCAGGTCATGCTGAGAGAATGGCTAAATGCCGTTTTAAAAACCGGCCCTGTTGCACAGCTTAAATGGATTGAGGAAACTGCCAAAATTGGCCGCGAAAAACAGAAGCAGTTTCTTAAATATTTCACTCACCTGCTTGAACTTGCCATCAGAATGCGGGTGATGGAAACAACCGGTCAGATGCAGTCCGGTAATCAGGATATCGACTTTGCACTCCGCCTGAATAAAATCTGTTCTATTGCCCAGCAAGAGGCCATCATCAACGAATTAGATAAAGCCAGCTACTATATTGAGCGCAATGCCAATGCTAAAATGCTCTTTCATGCCCTTTCCATCAGGTTATATCACATTATTAGCAACAAATCATTAATTTTGATGAACTGAGGAAGAGAGCCAGTGGACAGTTAGGAGTTATGAGTTAGATTTATTGTTAGCATTGTATACATTTTAATACCAGCTTTTTCAGCAATAATCAACATCGTTGCGTCGCAATCCTTTTATCGGCATACCATTATTGAACATTTTTGCCGGCCAGAGTTATATAGCACCCATGTGCGACGCCAATGCTGCCTCATAGTAATTCTTCTGTCCGGTTCGTTACAACTCCTCTTAATGCATTTTTAATTATTAATTTTTAATTACTTGTTATATGGGATGTGGAAGTGGAGCTTGCGGAACTAAAGATGGTGCACCAGGTGGCTGTCAGAGTCATGGCAGTTGCAGTACCGGCGGATGCAACCGCATGAATGTATACGACTGGTTAGCCAATTTACCTTTCAGCGATCCGGAAAGCAACTGCCGTATTATTGAAGTGAGCTTTAATAATGGCAGTCGTAAAGATCATTTTAGAAATACCACCTTACAATATTTTGAAAAAGGCGATATGGTTGCTGTGGAAGGGGTAAGTGGTTTTGATGTGGGCATGGTAAATGTTACGGGTGAACTGGTACGTTTACAGCTTAAGAAAAATAATTTAGACGAAAAAAGTCCGGATATAAAAAAGGTTTTGCGCCGCGCCAGCGAAACGGATCTGTCTAAAATGAAAGAAACCAAGGCCCGTGAGGCTCAGGTGCTCATTCGCAGCCGTGCCATTGCCCGTCAACTGAATTTAGAATTGAAAATGGCTGAAGTGGAAATTCAGGCCGATGGCCGTAAAGCTACTTTCTTTTATATTGCCGATGACCGTGTGGATTTTCGTGAGCTAATAAAATTATATGCCGGCGAGTTTAAAGTAAAAGTAGAAATGCGCCAGATAGGTGCAAGACAGGAAGCAGGTAAAGTGGGTGGTATTGGTAGTTGCGGCCGCGAATTGTGCTGCAGCAGCTGGCTCACCGATTTTAAAAGCGTAAATACTAACGCTGCGCGATACCAAAATTTAAGTATCAATCAAACCAAATTAAGCGGACAATGCGGCCGTTTAAAATGCTGTTTGAATTATGAACTGGATACTTATTTAGATGCACTTCAGTTTTTCCCTGATGACGCCGATATGCTGGAAACAGCCAAAAGCCGTGCTTATTTAACCAAGAAGGATATTTTTAAAAACCTGATGTGGTATACCATGCCCGACAGTAATAAACAATATCCATTAACGCTGGAAAGGGTAAGGAAAATAAAAGAACTCAACAGACAGGGCATAAGACCTGAGGAACTGGAACCTGTAGAGATTGTATCTAATAAACAAGTGGAAGCCGAACCTGTATATGCAGATGTGGTAGGTCAAATCAGTTTAAGAAGTCTTGAAAAAACCAGCCGTAAAAGAAGGGAACAGGAACGTGGTGGGCAACAAGGTGGTAACAGGCAACAAACTGGAGGAAACCGACCGCAACAGGGCCCTCAAAACCGTGGCGGACAAAACCAGCAACGCGGCCCTCAGCAACAGGGTGGCAGACCACAGCAGGGACCTCAAAATCGTGGCCCGCAAAACCAGCAGGGTGGGCAACAAAACCGTCCACAGCAAAGGCCTCCGCAAAACCGAGGCCCGCAACAGCAACGACCTCCTCAACAAGGTGGCAGGCCGCAACAGGGACCTAATCAAAATCCTGGTAATGAAGGAGAAAATAAATAACGAACTTATAAGTATAACGTCGGGTTTTTTAACCTGACGTTTTTATTTTTGTAATACAATCATCAGTATGTCAATCGCAGTAAATAACCTTTCCAAACTATACGGCGCTCAAAAAGCGGTCAATGGCATTTCATTTAAAATAGAAAAAGGGGAAATCGTAGGTTTTTTAGGTCCCAATGGTGCAGGTAAATCCACCACCATGAAAATGATCTGCGGATATATCAAAGCCGATGGCGGTAACGCTGTGGTATGCGGCATTCCGGTTACTGAAAACAGCAATGAAACCAAAAAGAGAATCGGTTATTTACCCGAAGCCAACCCTCTTTACTTTGATATGTATGTGCGGGAATATCTGGAATTCATTGCCGGTGTGCATCAGATAAGTGATGCCAAACAAAAAATTGAATCGGCTATTGAAACTGTTGGACTGAAGGTGGAAGCCAATAAAAAAATTGCTCAGCTAAGTAAAGGCTATAAACAACGTGTAGGATTAGCCGCTGCATTAATACACGATCCTGAAGTTTTAATATTAGATGAGCCTACCAGCGGACTTGATCCCAATCAGATTGTTGAAATAAGAGAAGTAATTAAAGCACTGGGTAAAAATAAAACAGTTTTATTTTCTTCTCATATCATGCAGGAAGTAGAAGCTATTTGCGACAGGGTAATCATCATCAACAAAGGGAATATTGTGGCCGATGACAGTTTAAGTAATTTACAAAAAGGAAATTCTGATAAACATATTGTTTTGGTGGAGTTTAAAGAATCCGTTGAAATTGGTTTACTAAAAGCATTGAAAGAAGTTGCAGCTGTTGATCAACTATCAACTGTCAACTATCAACTGTCAACCACCAACCCTGAAAGCGTACGCAAGCAATTATTGCAGTTGTCGATAGACAATAACCTCAATATTGTTTCCCTGCAAAGCCGGAGCAACAGCCTGGAGGAAGTGTTCAGAAGTTTAACAACGGGATAGCTATTCAAATAGCCTGGCTAAATTCAATGCTGTTTATTTGACAATTACCAATTTTTGATGACTATAATTATATCAACACTAAGGCTGAGATATTTTAAATAGAATTTATTTATTAAAATAATATTGTCTTTAATTTTTATCTTTGCAAAAAATATTCAATCACTAATAAAAATCAAATCCAGCAATACGGTTTTTAATCCTTTGGAAAAGAAATTGCTGGTATCAGAATCATGAGCTACATAGCCTCCATTCACGCCCGTCAGATACTTGACAGCCGCGGTAATCCAACCATTGAAGTAGACATCTTAACCGAAAATGAACACCTTGGACGTGCAGCTGTACCCAGTGGTGCCAGTACCGGTATTCATGAAGCAGTGGAATTAAGAGACAATAATAAAAAACAATACGGTGGTAAAGGTGTTTTAAAAGCCGTTAAAAATGTAAATACAGTTTTAGCAGATAGTCTGCTGGGATGGGATGTAGCAGACCAAACCGGTATTGATGCAATGATGATTGCTTTGGATGGCACTCCTAATAAAGGTAAACTGGGTGCTAATGCAATTTTAGCAGTTAGTATGGCCGTGGCTAAAGCTGCAGCATTAGAAGCTAACCTGCCTTTGTACCGTTATATTGGTGGTACCAATGCAAAGATTCTTCCAATTCCAATGATGAACATCTTAAACGGTGGTGCACATGCGGATAATAAGATCGATTTTCAGGAATTTATGGTTATGCCTATAGGTGCAAAATCATTCAGCGAAGGTTTATCATGGGGTGTTGATATTTTTCATGCTTTAAAAGGAGTATTGAAAAAGAAAGGCTTCAGTACCAATGTGGGTGATGAAGGTGGTTTTGCTCCCAATATTCAAAGCAATGAAGAAGCTATTGAAACAGTATTAACTGCAATTCAGGCTGCGGGTTATAAAACAGGAAGTCAGATAATGATTGCCATGGATGCTGCAAACAGTGAACTATGGGATTCAAAGAAGAAAAAATATGTGTTTCATAAAAGTAGTGGTAAAGAAGTAAGCAGCGATCAGCTGGTTAAATTCTGGGAAAGCTGGGCTAAGCAATACCCTATCTGCAGTATTGAAGATGGTATGGCTGAAGATGATTGGGCTGGTTGGAAAAACCTGACTGATACCATTGGTAAAAAAGTACAGTTAGTGGGTGATGATCTTTTTGTAACCAACGTTACCCGTTTAGAAAGAGGTGTTAAAGAAGGTATCGCTAATGGCTTACTGGTAAAAGTAAACCAAATTGGAACCATTACTGAAACCATCAATGCGGTAAGTATGGCTCAACAAGCCGGTTATAATACCATCATGAGTCACAGAAGTGGTGAAACTGAAGACACTACTATTGCTGATCTGGCAGTAGCATTAAACTGCGGACAAATTAAAACCGGATCTGCCAGCAGAACCGATCGTATGGCTAAATACAATCAGTTGATCCGCATTGAAGAAATGTTGGGCGACAGTGCCATCTATCCAAAAGGAAAGATTAAATTCGGTAAATAAATATTGGTTTAGAGTTTAGAAGTTTAGTGGTTTAGTAAAATCAACCACTAAACTTCTAAACCGCTAAACTTCTAAACAAATAACATTGAAGTTTTTACAACACATACC
>JBAXET010000089.1:0-12690 GCA_037140275.1 Ferruginibacter sp.
GTAATAAAACAGTCCGCATTTCGTTTACTGCTTACCATAAGAATATAACCCAGGCAAAACCAAACTGAATTATTAATTCGAATCCCTTGCCTATGAGTAAGTATTTACTATTTTTAATTTTACTGATTTCTTTTACCTCTGCTGCGCAGCTGAATGCTGTTCAAAATTCCAGTATTAAAAAGATTAACCAGTCTGCCGCACTTGCTGTATCTCCAACTTTTTGGGATGAGCAGGAGCCTTATGTAAATGGCTTTGCCAGAGTGCTCAGTCATAATCAATTCAGTTTTATAAACCGTAATGCTGCCGTAATTGCTCCAGTTGAATTTGACGGAGCAAGAAATTTCAAAAATCATCTTGCAGCTGTTAGCAAAAACAATAAATGGGGTTTTATTAATGAAACAGGAAAGGCAATTATACCAATCATTTATGATGTGGTATTTGACTTTACAGAAAGTATAACAGGCGTACTGTACAACAATAAATGGTTGTTCATTAATGTACGAGGTGTAGTGATTAAAACCATTGATGTTACTTCTTTTTACGGGTTTAAAAATGGTATTGCCAAAATTAATAAAGACGGAAGATGGGGTTCTGTAAATACAAAAGGAGAAGTTAGTTTTGCCAATGCGGCTTTTTCTTCTCCCAATAAATATTTTGCTCCTTTTCAACGCCAGAATGCTGCTTTAAACAGTGCTGTTACTGCATGCCCGGATAATATCGATTTTGAATTTGGCAATTTTACCAATTGGAAATGCTTTACCGGTCGTGTTGATTCTGTAGGTACCACAAATGTGATTACTGTTACACCATCTCCACCAACAGCCGGTCGCCATACTTTATACGCACGTAAAATTCCATCAGCAATTGATCCATTCGGTTTATTTCCTACCAATCCTCCGGATGGCAGCAATTTTGCATTAAAACTGGGGAATACAAAAATTGGAGCAGAAGCAGAAAGGGTTCGCTATACCATTCATGTACCTGCAAATGATTCTAATTTCTCTATAAAATATGATTATGCTGTGGTTTTTGAAGATCCGGGGCATACCATCTGGACACAACCCCGCTTTACTGTAAGGGTTTTTGATTCTGCTGCCAATACTTATGTGAATTGTGCCTCCTTTGAATATATTTCTACGTCTTCTTTGCCAGGATTTGCAAGATCAACTGTAGATACCGGTGTAATGTATAAGCCATGGTCATCTGTATTTTTAAGTTTAAGAGGAAGAGCTGGTAAAACCATGTACCTTGAATTTACCACTGCTGATTGTGTAAGAAAAGGACACTGGGGTTATGCGTATGTGGATGTTGAAAAACCTTGCGGACAGTCTGTAGAAATCGATTATCAGTGCGATTCGCCGCATATTACCACTTTAACAGGACCTGTAGGATTTCAAACCTATAACTGGTGGGATTCCAGCTTTAGTAATATTATAGCAACAGGTCAAATTGTTACTTTAAATCCCGGTCCGCCATTAAATTCTACGGTATGGCTGGAAATGATTCCTTATAATAATTTTGGATGTACAGATACACTACCGGTTAAGATTACCGGCAGATTCAATGCCACTTTTAATATATCAGATACTACAGGTACCTGTGCTCCGCATTCCTTTACTTTTTATAATACACATTTACCTTCCAATATTACCACCTGGGATTTTGGGGATGGCACTTTTGGAACAGGGGATACAGTTACGCATATTTATACATTGCCGGGTAACTATATTGTAAAACTCCATTCCGTTTTACCCAGCGGATGCATTGGTGATGGAGTAAGAATGGTGACGGTACTACAACCAACAGGAAGTTTTTCGTTTGATCAGGCTTTTTATTGTAACAGTCAAACGGCTCAGTTTGATGCTGTGGTCAATGGTTCAGATAGTTTGTTTTGGAATTTTGGTGACGGTACTACATTAAGAACTCTTCAAACCACCGTATTTCATACTTATTCTGTTGCAGGAATTTATATTCCAACATTAACGGTACAATCATTAAATGGTTGTCAGAGTATGCTTACCTCATCTGACACTATTAAAGTTGAAATATTACGTCCCGGATTTAAAAATACAATACTGCGCACATGCGGCAGCACAAACGTAAGTTTTACTGATACTTCCTATTCTTATTTTGGAATAAGTTCATGGCAATGGAATTTTGGTGATGGCAATACCGGAAGCGGTTCAGCTGTAAGCCATACCTATACCACACCGGGCACTTACAATGTGCGGCTGATTATAACAGGTATCAGCGGATGTATTGATACCATAATAAAGCCTGTGGTAATAACTGTATTTGATCCTCCGGTAGCAACTATAAGTGGCGATACTGTAAGATGCCAGAATGCTTCTGTAACTTTAACCAGCAGCGTTACTTCATTGGATGCAATCAATTATTACCGCTGGACAAGCTCAAACGGAGCTACCGGCAGTGCAGCTAATATTACCATTCCATTTGCCACTGCAGGTACTTTTACAGTACAGTTAATTGCGGGTACGGTAAACGGATGTTTTGATACAACAACACACCAGATTCTTATTCATCCAACACCGGATGTTTTGCAGCCACCCAGTCAAACATTATGTAATGGAGATATGGCTGCTGCAATTAATTTCAGCGGATCAATAAGCGGAACTACATATACCTGGACTAATACCGGACCAATCATCGGTATTCCTTCAAGTGGTTCCGGAAATATTGCAGCTTTTATTACACACAGTAACGGTGCTTTTTTAGCCAGTGCAGGTATTACAGTAAGGCCTATGGCTAATGGATGTCCGGGAAATCCTAAAACACTTTCTATAACTGTATATCCTACACCAACTGTTAATCAACCGCTCAATCAGGTATTGTGTAATGGTTCATCAACCAATTTGGTAAACTTTACCAGTGCTGTAGCGGGTACTAATTTTAGCTGGATCAATTCAAATCCGGCAATAGGATTACCTGCATCAGGAACCGGTAACATTGCTTCATTTACAGCTACCAATACTTTAGGCACACCATTAACAGCAACTATAACAGTTAGTCCCGAAGCAGGAAATTGTCCGGGTACTGCCAAAACATTTACCATCACTGTTAATCCAACACCAACTGCAGTACAGCCCGCTGATCAGCAATTGTGTAATGGGTCAATGACGGCTGCTGTAAACTTTACTGGTGCAGTTAGCGGTACTGTATATAACTGGACCAATACTAATTCATCAATAGGATTAGCAGCAAGTGGTTCAGGAAATATTGCATCTTTTGCAGCTTCTACAAATGTATCTTCCACATCAACAGCAACAATTACGGTTAGCCCGATAGCTAATGGTTGTGCGGGTACTCCAAAATCATTTGATATAACAGTTAGTCCGGTTGCTACGGTGAATCAGCCAACTAATCAGGTATTGTGTAATGGTTCAACAACAAGTGCCGTTGCATTTACAGGTTTAGTACCGGGAACAATTTACCAATGGACTAACACCAATGCAACTATTGGTTTAGCAGCAAGCGGAGCAGGGAATATCAATACTTTCACAGCAACAAATACAACAAATGCACCAATTACTGCAACCATCACCGTTACTCCGGTAACCACTGATTGTCCGGGTACTGCCAAAACATTTACCGTCACTGTTAATCCAACACCAACTGCAGTACAGCCCGCTGATCAGCAATTGTGTAATGGGTCAATGACGGCTGCTGTAAACTTTACTGGTGCAGTTAGCGGTACTGTATATAACTGGACCAATACTAATTCATCAATAGGATTAGCAGCAAGTGGTTCAGGAAATATTGCATCTTTTGCAGCTTCTACAAATGTATCTTCCACATCAACAGCAACAATTACGGTTAGCCCGATAGCTAATGGTTGTGCGGGTACTCCAAAATCATTTGATATAACAGTTAGTCCGGTTGCTACGGTGAATCAGCCAACTAATCAGGTATTGTGTAATGGTTCAACAACAAGTGCCGTTGCATTTACAGGTTTAGTACCGGGAACAATTTACCAATGGACTAACACCAATGCAACTATTGGTTTAGCAGCAAGCGGAGCAGGGAATATCAATACTTTCACAGCAACAAATACAACAAATGCACCAATTACTGCAACCATAACTGTTACTCCGGTAACCACTGATTGTCCGGGTGCAGCTAAAACATTTACCATCACTGTTAATCCAACACCAGATGTTACCAAGCCCGCAGATCAGGTTTTGTGTGCCGGTTCAATAACCAGTGCGGTTAATTTTACTGGAGGAGTATCCACAACAGTATACAACTGGAACAATACTAATCCATCTATTGGTTTAGCAGCTACTGGTAACGGTAATATTGGAGCATTTGCAGCATTAAGCAGTCCGTCTGCCACAACCACAGCTATCATTACTGTTAAACCAACTGCTTACGGATGTGCAGGTTCAGATAAAACTTTCAGTATTGCAGTTAATCCTGTGCCAACAGTGGCACAACCTGCCAGTCAGGTATTGTGTAATAGCCAAACAGTGAATGGCATTATATTTACCGGAATTGTTCCGGGTACAGTATACAAATGGACAAATACTAACACCTCTATAGGCCTTCCTGCTTCAGGTAAAGGAGATATCAGTGCTTTTAGTGGTATCAATAAAACTACATTGCCTGTTACTGCTACTATTACAGTAACACCACAAACTACAGATTGTCCGGGTGCAGCTAAAACCTTTACCATCATCATTCATCCAACACCGGATGTAGTGGCAGGTAACAATTCAATTGTTTGTTTGGGTAAACCTGTTCAGTTAACAGTATCTGGTGCAGCACAATACAGCTGGACCCCCATAGATAATTTGAGTTGTGCCAATTGCAGTAATCCTGTAGCATTACCAGCAGATTCAATGCTGTATACAGTTAAAGGAACCAGTGCATTTGGTTGTATTGCCTACGACTCTGTAAGGTTAAGTGTTATCAAACCATTTAAAATGCAGGTATCGCCTGATGATACATTGTGTATTGGCGGTTCAGTTGATATTAAAGCAACCAATGCCGGAAGATATTTATGGTCACCCGCTACAGGTTTAAACCGTACTGATATTGCCGATCCACAAGTGCGTACCAATATTAGCACCACTTTCAGGGTTATTGGTTTTGATAATTATAATTGCTTTACTGATACCGGACATGTAAAAATTACAGTTGGGCCAAAACCCACTGTAACATTAGGGCCAGACCGTATACTTTCTACCGGTACACCGTTACAATTAAATGCCATAACATCAAACGGGCCTATCGTTAAATGGGAGTGGACACCAATTGCAGAATTAAGTTGTAATAACTGTCCAAATCCAAAAACAGTAGTAAGAAATAATTCATACTACAGTGTATTAGTAACCAATAATTACGGATGTACTGCAACAGATACTATTTTAATTAATTCATTGTGTAAAAGTGCGCAGGTATTTATTCCAAACGCATTTACTCCCGACGGTGACGGGTTGAATGATATTTTAATGGTAAGGGGCAGAGGCGTTACAGTAAAATCGTTCAGAATATTTAACAGATGGGGTGAACTGGTATTTGAAAAACAGAATTTTTTCCCTGACGATCCAAAAAACGGATGGGACGGAAAAGTAAGGGGCGTACCGGCCACGCCGGATGTATTTGTGTATACCGCAGAAGTATTTTGTGATAACGGAGTAGTGTACACGTATAAAGGAAATACCACGATCTTAAAATAATTTTTTTATCCTATGAAAGCAATTCTAAAATTAATCATGCTTGCAGCAGTGGTACTGTTTGGCAAGACAACATATAGCCAGGATATTAATTTTTCGCAGTTCTATGATCTGCCATTATTAAGAAATCCATCGCTGGCCGGCATATTTGCCGGTGATTTAAGAATCACTTCTGCATTCAGAAACCAATGGCAGAGTGTAACCGTTCCTTACCGAACTTTTGGGGTGGGGATGGAATTTAAAAAACCAATCAGCGAAAACTCTGATGATTTTTTTACTTATGGAGTACAAATGTCAAGCGATATTGCCGGAGATTCAAGATTGAGCCGTACTCAGGTGTTTCCGGTATTTAACTATCATAAATCATTAGGTGGTGAAAAGGCTTCTTACTTATCTGCCGGTGCAATGGCAGGGCCGGTAATGCAGCGTTTTGATCCATCTAAATTAAGTTTTGACGACCAGTATGTAAATGGTACTTACAGTGCTGCCAATCCTACCAAACAAACTTTTAGCAGCACCAAATTAACTTACTGGGATGCCGCTGCAGGAATTTGTTTCAGCAGTATTGCGGGTCAAAATACCAGATACTATATAGGAGCAGGATTATTTCATTTCACTCAACCCAAAGTGGCGTTTCAACAACAAAATGATATTATTTTAAATAAAAAATTTGTGGTGAATGCCGGATTTGCTGCACCCATTAGCGATCAGAACCGATTGGTAATGTATATGGATTATTTTACACAGGGTGGCAGCAGGCAGGTGCAGGGAGGTTTAATGGTAAGTCATGATCTGATACAATATGATGATGAACAAAAAATAAGTGTAACCGGGGGACTATTTTACAGAGGTAAAGATGCATTTATGCCAGTGGTAAAACTGGATTATTATCAATACAGCATTGGCATGTCGTATGATGTAAACACCAGTAAATTAAAATCAGCTTCACAATACAGGGGAGCCTATGAAGTTACACTTTCGTATAAAGCTTTCAATAACAAATACAACACGTCGGCCAATAAAGTAAAATGTCCGTTGTTTTACTAAATAAAAAATCCGGTTGTTGAATGGCTGGATTTTTTTATGCTATTATAATCATCCTGAACAGGGTGATTTTTTTATGCCTGGATGAGTATAAATATTCGTAAATGCTGCCTTGATTTATTCACAAAAGCCGCAATTGGTATGGTTTTTGGCAATTATTATCCAAATCTGATCCCCATGAAAGCAATAACCATTTTAGTGGTGGCCTGCCTTACATTATTTATTGTGCTGTTTACCTTAATCACAATTCTGTTTATAAGGTTCTAGGCCGGATTACATCCCTGTTGTGCTGAAAATACAAACGTCATTTTACTAAACAAGTGTTTTAGTAAAATGACGTTTAACTTTTAAAGTATATCTTAATTTAAAGTAGCTATATCTTCTCCCGAAGTGAAAACTGCATCACTGTAATCCCTGATCTCTTTATATAAAGTATCCCTTTCAATAGGCTGGCGTTTTACCTGTTTAATTAAGTTAACCAGTTCTTGTGTACTCATAGCCGGATTTTGCTCTTCGCTTCCGGCCATACTGTAAATTTTAGTACTGTCGTCGATGGTACCATCAATATCATTTACCCCAAAACTTAAACTCAGTTGCGCATTCTGGCGGCCCAGCATTGGCCAGTAAGCTTTCAGGTGAGGGAAATTATCTAAGTAAATACGTGCAATTGCATATAATCGCATGTCTTCAACAGTAGTACTTTCCGCGACATAGCTCATGTCATTATCTCCGTTACGGAATTTTAATGGAATGAAGGTATTAAAGCCTCCGGTTTTATCCTGTAACTCTCTCAGTCTTCTCATATGATCCACACGGTGTTCATATTTTTCGATATGGCCGTATAACATGGTTGCATTGGTATGCATACCCAGTTTATGGGCTTCTTCATGTATAGCCAACCAGCCATCACCATTAACTTTATCTTCACAAATTTTTGTTCTTATTTCCGGATGGAAAATTTCTGCACCACCACCAGGTAAGCTATCAAGTCCTGCTTCATGCAATTGTTTCATGCCTTCGGCAGTGGTTAATTTTGCTTTACGGAACATATAGTCCAGTTCTACCGCAGTAAATGCTTTTACATGTAATTCAGGGCGATGGGCTTTTATCTTCTGCATCAGTTCCACAAAATAAGCCATGTCCATTTTAGGATGTACACCACCTACAATATGTACTTCGGTAATGGGTTTACCATCGTATTTTTTTACAATGTCAAGCATCTGTTCAATACTGAGTTCCCAGCCTTCTTCACGGTGAGCATACAATCTGGAATAAGAACAGAATTTACAACTGAACACACATACATTGGTAGGTTCAATATGAAAATTTCGGTTGAAATAAGTTTTATTGCCATGCAGTCTCTCTCTTATAAAATTGGCCAAAGCCCCGGTAAATGCCAGACTGCCTTTTTCAAAAAGTGTGATGCATTCTGCATCAGAAATACGTTGATTATCTTTTACTTTTTGAGCAATGGATTTAAGAGTATCATCTGCAGTATTGCTGATTATAGTATCTATTGTTGCACTCATCGCTATTTATTTTTTGCAAATTTACGAGGATATTAAGAAACAGGGCCGTAATTAATGGTAAAACAATGAAAATCATCAGGAACATTGTATAATATGGCAACCGGCAATTCGAAGTTTTTATTAAATAAATGTATATCTTCCAAGTCTAAAGTTTAAGCATTATGAGTATTAAGTTTCGACTTACGATTATGAGTTTTATGCAATTTTTTGTTTGGGGGGCCTGGCTAATCACCATAGGTACATATTGTTTTAATGCAAAAGGGTGGACAGGTGCTCAGTTTGGTGCTATCTTTTCCACTCTGGCATTATCTTCTCTTTTTATGCCGGCATTAACAGGAATTATTGCCGATAAATGGATGAATGCAGAAAAATTGTATGGCATATTGCATATTTTATATGGGTTGGTATTATTTTATGTTCCTAAAGTGAACGATCCGGATACCTTATTTTATGTAATTTTTGCAGCAATGATTTGTTATATGCCTACGATATCATTGTCTAATTCGATAGCATATACCATTTTAAAAAGGGATAAATATGATGTCGTAAAAGTATTTCCTCCAATACGTGTTTGGGGAACCATTGGCTTTATTGTAGCTATGTGGACCACTAATTTAACCGGTAGTAAGGCTAATGCCAACCAATTTGTAATTGCTGGTATAGCTGCTGTAATTTTAGGTATCTATTCTTTTACATTGCCTAAATGCCCGCCTCAAAAATCAATTGCAAAAGACGCTTCATTACTTGAACAACTTGGGTTAACGGCCTTTAAATTATTTGCCAATTATAAAACTGCATTGTTCTTTATTTTTTCCATGTTTTTAGGTGGTGCATTGCAATTGACCAATATGTATGGTGATTCTTATCTGGATGATTTTAAAAATGTAGCACAGTATGCAGATTCATTTGTGATAAAGTATTCTACCATAATAATGTCAATTTCACAGATATCAGAAACTTTATTCATTCTTACGATACCATTCTTTCTTAAGAAATTCGGCATCAAAAATGTAATGCTCTTTTCAATGCTTGCCTGGGTATTGCGTTTTGGATTGTTCTCTTACGGTAATCCTGCTGACGGATTATGGATGATTGTATTGTCATGCATAGTGTATGGTATGGCTTTCGACTTCTTTAATATATCAGGCTCTTTATTTATTGAAACCACAACAGATTCCTCAATCAGGTCAAGTGCACAGGGTATGTTTATGATGATGACTAATGGGGTTGGAGCTTATATGGGAAGTAAAATCAGCGGAATCGTTATAGACAAATATTATATGCTGCCAAATGGTACAAAAGACTGGCACGGCATCTGGTTGGCGTTTGCTATTTATGCTTTAGTGATTGCAGTATTATTTTCTGTTTTCTTTAAACACGAACATAAACCGGAAAATGTTTCGGCGGTTAGTCATTAATGATAGTCTTCTATAAAAAAAATCCTCCGTTTATTCAACGGAGGATTTTTTTTATAGAATAAATCTGCTATTACTTAAGCAATTCAATTTTTTTAACAAAGTTGGATTTTGGCTGCGCACCTACCAGTTTATCCACAACCTGACCACCTTTTACAAAAAGAATTGCAGGAATACTGGTGATACCATAATTCATTGATACCTGCGGATTGTGGTCCACATTTACTTTACCAATGTTTACTTTACCATCATACTCTTTTGCCAGTTCTTCAATTACAGGGCCTATTGCACGGCAAGGGCCGCACCATTCTGCCCAAAAATCAATCACCGTTAATTTATCAGAATCTAAAACCGAGGTTTTAAAGTTTGCGTCTGTGAATTCTTGTGCCATAATATTGTATTGTTTATTTTTATAGTAGAGGACAAATTTACTGCCAATCCATCTAATATGTTGTTATGACATATCCACAGACGGCTTTGACAGGTGGAAAAGTATTTTGAAGCCAAAAAGACGGCTAATTGTTGCAACATTAAAATACCCACAGTAGGGTAGCTGAGTACCCAACAACTGATTTATATTTACTATGTATAAAACGAGTAGATGAAAATATTGATGTTACCATTGATGGCAGGCATGATCTGCAGCTGTAATAATCAGGAAGAACTGCCGGCAGGAGGTCCCTGTACCTATGATACTACAGTTAATCCAGCTAAACTGATCAACTTAGTGCAAAAAGATAGTCTAAATTATGATGCCCTATTTGAAATTGCCTGGCAAAAAGCTCCTGATACAAAGGATACTATTTCTTATTATTTAGAAAATCTAAGATGGCTCACATCAGATCAAATAAAAAATGATTCTTTAGCGGTGGGCAAAACCTACAGGTTTGTTGAATATAACATACGAAGCGGCAGTTGTAACGGACATATACAAAGTTTGGTATTAACCCCATTTACTTCTGTTAAGCCTTAACCTGTTACCACATTTACTTCCACATCCACATTATTATTTAAGAATACTGCCATTTCATCATTCATAGTAAAGCCCTTTTCTAATGTGTACATGCCCACTTTATAATTATTGCGGGTATCCACAATGTTAAATTTAATTGCGGTAGAACCGGGATTGGTTTTTACATTGCCTTCAACAAAATTCACAAAATTGGCATTAAGGAATTGAGGCTGAATATCGATGATCACCTGTTTGGTCATGGTGGTTTTTACAGTATCGAGTAAATGAATTTTTGTAAGCCGAAACTCATACTGATCGCTGTTATACCTGGTTTTAAAACCACCCTCCACTAAAATGATGGTTCCTTTTTCTAAATAGTTATTGTAGCGCACATAATCTTCTCCCCATAAAAAGAAATCAGATTTTCCTGTAAAATCTTCAATGGTAATAATACCAAAGTTTTTACCTGTTTTGGTAAGCCTGTGCTGGCCATCTGTAACTAATCCTGCCAATCTGAATGAGCGGCCGGGGTTAGGATTATTGGCTAAACTATTTTTAAATTCAATATACTCTGCCAGTGGGTTGATATTATAATGTTTCATTTCAAACTTATAATTATCCAGCGGATGACCGCTGATATACATACCGGTGACTTCTTTTTCAAAATCCAGCTGCGTAATTAAAGGCCAGGGCTCGCAAACAGATAATTTAGGTGGTTCAATTTCGGGCATGGCCATATCTCCAAACAAGGTATTGGTAGTATTGGCCGACTGTGCCTGAAATACTGAACCAAACTTGATGATCTTCTCTAATCCCTGTACATCGCCTGGAGCAGTATAAAAATATTGTGCCCGGGTAATATCTTTAAAACAATCGAAAGCTCCACTGTAAGCCAGGCTTTCCATCGATTTTTTATTTAGCGAACGCTGGTTGCAGCGCTTTACCAAATCAAAAATGGTTTTAAAATGATCGTGTTTATTTCTTTCAATTATAATGTCTTCAATAGCTTTTTCACCTACTCCTTTTAAGCCGCTGAAACCAAAACGAATTTCCCCTTTCATATTTACGGCAAAACCATTCTGACTTTCATTGATATCTGGTCCCAGTACAGTTAAGCCCATGCGTTTACATTCTTCCATAAAGAAAGTGATCTTATCAATACTGCCTGCATGATTCATTACTGCAGCCATATATTCACTGGGGTAGTGGGCTTTTAAATAAGCGGTTTGATAGGCAACAAAAGCATAACAGGTACTATGCGATTTATTAAAGGCATATTGGGCAAATGCTTCCCAGTCGGTCCAAACCTTTTCTAATTTTTCCAAAGGATGTCCTTTGGCTGTGGCACCTGCAACAAATTGTGCTTTCATTTTATTCAGTACCGCAATTTGCTTTTTACCCATTGCTTTACGCAGTACATCCGCATCGCCTTTACTAAAGCCTGCCAGTTTCTGCGACAGCAGCATCACCTGCTCCTGATATACCGTAATGCCATACGTTTCTTTCAGGTGTTCTTCCATATCCGCCAAATCGTACTCCACTTGTTTTTTACCATGCTTACGATCGATGTATTCGGGAATATAGGCAATAGGTCCCGGGCGGTACAATGCGTTCATTGCAATAAGATCATCAAATTTATCAGGCTTCAGCTCACGTAAGTATTTCTGCATACCCGGACTTTCAAACTGGAATGTGGCGTTAGTATCGCCATGCTGATACAACTGATAGGTTCTTTCATCATCTAAGGGTATATAATCAATATCAATTTCAACCCCATGGTTTTGTTTAATCAGCGCCAATGCAGTCTTTAAAATACTCAGGGTTTTTAAACCCAGAAAGTCCATTTTAATTACACCGGCTTCTTCAATACTGCCGCCTTCAATTTGTGTGAGCCACAAATCACTTTCTTTTGATGTGGCTACAGGAATTAAATCAGTCAGGTCTTTTGGCGCAATGATAATACCGGCAGCATGTATACCTGTATTACGTACCGATCCTTCCAAAATTTCCGCTTCATGTAAGATGGTACTCTGCATATCTGTACCATTATATAT
>JBAXET010000090.1:0-12670 GCA_037140275.1 Ferruginibacter sp.
TCCCGAAAGCCTTCGGGAAAGAGGTCGTCGGTTCGACCCCGATACGCTCCACAAAACCTGAGGTTGTCTTGAAAAAGACAGCCTCTTTTTATTTCCATATACTCAGTTGAAAAAACTGAGGCAATTTTTATGCATAAAAATTGCAAATCTGCGTTATTGTAAAGTATCCATTTGTATCCAACCTATGAAAAAGAATACGGTAACCCGTAGAAAAACCATTATAACCACAGGTACAATCCTTTGTTCCGTTTGGTTAGCTGTATTTTTTTGGAAATTGTTTACCCCTGCCGATTTCACCACTGCTTCATTATGGTTATTGGGTTGGGGACTTTTCAGCCTTTGTGCTTATATCATAATTTCGGTGTTGGCAATTTTTCCGGATATCATCCGGGCCATTAAAGAAGAACGTGAGCCCCTGATTCCCGATGACTTTTTAAAAGAGATACAAGCACATTAATTGCAATGACGGGTAAATTTTACAGTGAATCTGAATATACCTGAAAATCTAAATTCTTAATTATTTTACTCAGCCAGCTTGTATAGTAAAGCCTGTTAAAAAATCAGTATTTTCGTAAAAAATACAAATCATGGAACTGAAAGAATTATTTGAAAAGGCAGTTGCCGAAAGTAAAAATTTGAGCGCTAAGCCTGATAACGAAACTTTATTACAATTGTATTCACTGTATAAACAATCCACCGAAGGCGATATAAGCGGTGATGCTCCAGGCAACCCCTTCGATTTTGTAGGTAAGGCTAAGTATGAAGCATGGGCTTCACAAAAAGGGAAAACAGGTACAGATGCAATGAATGAATATGTAGCTTTAGTGAATAAATTAAAAGGCTAAGGCAAATAAGTGTATATAAAAAAATGCCGGCATCGTCCGCCATTTTTTTATACAGCAGTTATGTTTATTGCAGTAATGCTACATTTCCTTTTAATGTCAACACCGTATTGTTTTCGCAAATAATTTCTGCAGTGTACACATATACATCCGGATTAACTCTTGCCCCTTTATACATTCCATTCCAGCCTGCGGCAGCATCATTGGGATTCATATTGCTCTTGTCAAATATCAATTCACCCCAGCGGTTAAATATGCGGAATGTTTTTATACGAAATAAACCGCTTCCTCTTGGATAAAAAATATCATTCGCTCCGTCTCCGTTAGGAGAAAATGTATTGGGTATAAATACATTCACACCATTGCAGATGATAAATACGGTAACCCTGTCGCGTGTTTTACAGCCGCCCGGGTTTCTGGCTTCAATAGTATACTCGGTGGTTTCTTTTGGTTTTACAGTAATATTCGGAAAATTAGTTTGCACAATGCTTTGCGTAGGGGTCCATATTACGGAAGTAATATCTGCCGAAATGGAAGGATTCAGCTCTACAGTTTGACCTGCATTAATTGTTTTATCTATACCGGCATCTACTACCGGAATAGGATATACTTTTATTGTTACTAATCCGGTATCACTGAAACAAGCTCTGTCGTCTGTACCAATAACCCGGTAGGTAGTGGTTAAAGAAGGACTTGCCAATGGCGTTGCAATAGCGGCACTGTTCAATCCTGTTGAAGGGCTCCATGTATAAGAGAAAGCACCGCTGGCAAACAAACGAACGGCATTGCCTTTGCATAAGGTATCGCCCGGACTGCTTTGCATAACAAAAGGTTGTTTTACATCTACCCAAACACTGTCGGTATTGCTGCATCCGTGTATGGTGGTACCTGTAATAATATATTGAGTAATGCTGTCAGGACTGGCCAGTGGTGCAGCACATGAGGCGCAACTTAATCCTGTTGCCGGGCTCCATACATAACTGTCGGCACCGGAAGCTGTCAATGTGGTTGCCTTACCCCTGCAGACTAAAGTATCTGCTCCTGCATTAATAGTAGGCACCAAAAACACATCGATAGTTTTAGATAGTGTTGTAGTGCATCCGCTACTGTTAGCTGCAATCAGTTGGGTGGTAAAGTTTCCAGCAGTATTGTAGACCTGTGCAGGAGGATCTTTAAGTGAAGAGACATTGCCATTGCCAAAATTCCAGTTCCAGCTAATGGCTGAGGTATCAGGTACAAGCAACTGCCCATTAAAGTTTACGGTAAGCGGGGCACAACCTGCTGTGTTTCCTGCAATGGCAATTTTAGGAGAAGCCACAATTTTTACAGGAGCCAGACTTTGTACACTATCCTTGCAACCAGTTTTTGTGGTTACTAACAGTTTGGGTGTAAACAAACCTGGTTGCGTGTACGTATGTACAGGATTTTGTACAGCAGATATATTGCCATCTCCAAAATTCCATGCATAAGTAAGCGCCGGGTCGTTGGTTAATGAAGAATCCGTAAAACTGATTATCGCCATATCACAGAATGTGGTATTGGTAAATCCAAACTTTGCAATTGCACCTCTTACAAAAATAGTATCAGCACCTGTTACAGGTACAACACAACCACTGGTATCAACCAATATCATTTTAGGAACATAAAAACCCGGAATGGTATAGGTATAGGTTAATACGGAGTCGGTGGTAGCATTGGTGGTGCCATCATTAAAATCCCATATAAAAGAAAGTCTGTCCTGTGTACTTGCAGTAAAGTTTACGGTTAAAGGTTTGCAACCTGATGTAGGTGTATAGTTAAATGAACCTAAAGGTCCCCTCAGTACAATTGTTTTTTGTTTTACATCTACACATCCGCCGGGGCTTGTAATAGTAAGCTTTGCAATATAAGTACCTGCAGTATTATAAAAATGTGAAGGGTTATCGGTTTGTGTGGAAGTGCCATCGCCAAAATCCCAATGTACCGAAGTAAAGTTTTGTGAAGTGTTGCCAAAGCTGATGAATAAAGGAGGGCAAGTACCAAGGGAATCACTCATGGTAAAACTTGCATGAGGGGATACTATTCTGATATAATTGGGATGTATCAGTGTATCCTTACAACCATATTGATCGGTAATAATTAATCGAACAGAATATAAACCGTCTGATACATATTGATGAACCGGCGTAATGGCAGTACTGCTGTTGCCATCACCAAAATTCCAGTTGTATTGTAAGCCTGGACCGGAGGATGAATTAGTAAAATTGATATTTTTACCCGGGCAGGTTAAGGTATCGGTAGTAGCAAAATTGGCAACTGGCTTTGAAATGGTGAGCACGCTGTTATTCACAACAGAATCAGTACAGCCCTTCGTGTCCAATAGTTTTAATGAAACTGTATATATTCCGGGTGCTGCATACAAATGTTGAAATGGAGGAGCCGTTAATGTGTCTGTAATGCCATCTCCGTAATTCCATATCCATCGTATAATAGGGTGGATGCCATCGGTAATTGAATTGTCGTTAAAACTTACTGCACTCAGCAAACAGCTGCCTGCAACTGCGGGAGCAAAATTTGCCACAGGGCCATTCACTTCTATGTACAAGGGTTTTATTAAAGTGTCTTTACAACCTAGCATATCAGTTACTACCAAGCGAATAGTATATTTTCCGGCAACGGTATAGGTATGTGTTACGCTTAAACTATTTGCAGTGGCGCCATCTCCCAAATCCCATTGATAGGCAGCTATATTTAATGCGTTATTTCCTGTTGCTGTAAAAGTAATGCTGTTGTTTCTGCAAATGACTGAATCGCTAACTGTAAAATTGGCTTTTTCAAACAATACTTTTATGGTGATACTTTTTGAATATTCGCAGCCGGTTGTATAATTTTTTACCAGCAGGGTTACAGTATATGTACCTGTATCTGCATAAGTATGCACTGGGTTTTGTTGTGCAGATGTATTGCCGTCTCCAAAATTCCAGTTCCATTCATCGGCACCAATAGATTGGTCGGTAAATATTCTGTCATGCGGTTTGCTGCAATCTATGCTTGTTATAAATGCTGCGATTGGTGGATTTACATGCAGATATTTTGCAAATGTCAGTGTATCACAACAGCCATTATTGCAAACAATTAATGTAATATCAAAATAGCCTGTGTCTTCATAAACATGTATTGGATTTTGGCTGGTAGAAGTACCTCCATCTCCAAAATTCCAGGACCATGAGGTTGCAGTACCTGTGGACAGGTCAGTAAAATTTACCGGCATATGCGCACATACGTCTCTGGGGCTGGCTGTAAAGTTGGCTGTTGGTTTTTCCGATGCAACTATGCCGGGATTAACTATGGCAGAATCGGTACATCCGCTGGCAGTAATTACAATGAGCTTTATAATATAAGTGCCGGTAGGAAAAATATGAGTTGGATTAATTGAAGTGGATGTGCTGCCATCACCAAAATCCCAGAGGTAATCTGTTACCGGATCGGTGCTGGTAATTGCAGCACTAAAAGAAAAAGTTACCGGTGCGCATCCCAAAAATGGTAAATTATTAATGCTAATAAAAGGCGGTTGTATTTTTATGTAAGCGGTTTTAATTATCGTGTCTGAACAGCCATTACTATTGGTTGCAATTAATGTAACAGTAAAGTTTCCTGTGGAAGTATAGGTATGCGCGGGAGCAGTAACAGTTGAGGTATTGCCATCTCCAAATAACCAAAGAAATGTGGCTGCGCCTACACTGCTGTTACTGAAATTTACAGTAAATGGAGCTTTACAGGATCCGGTTACCGGTGCGCTGAAATCAGCAATTGGATTATCATATACAGTAATGGTCTGATAGGCAGTATCAAAACAGCCGCCAAAATTGGCGATCATTTCTATCTGATAAGTGCCTGAGGTTGAATATGCTTTTACAGGATTAAGCAATATTGATGTAGTGGCATCGCCAAAGTTCCAGATAACATTGGTTGGTACTGGCACAGAGGTATTGGTAAAAGATACCGGCTTGTTTACGCAGGCAGTGATTGCACTGCTGAAAGTTGCACTGATTGAAGTAATGGTAATCAGATTATTTTTTGTAATGGTATCCGAACAGCCGAAGCTATTAGTCGTAATAAGTCGCACTGTATAAGTGCCGGCAAATGCATAGGTATGTGATGGGTTTGCTACTATAGAACTACCTCCATCTCCAAAATCCCATTGATAGCTTAGTGCACCGCTGCCTGTTGATAGATTTAGAAAATTGATCACTGTTGGAGGGTGGCAGCCAACTGGGGCTGAGTTGGAGAAATCGGCATGTACTCCAGCATTTACCTTAATATACTGGGGCTTTGACAAAACTTTGATACATCCAAAATTATTAGTGAGCCGCAATGTAACATTGTAATTGCCTGCTGTGGCATAAGTGTGTGAAGGATTTTGAATATTGCTTGAATTACCATCACCAAAATCCCACTGCCATAGTGCAATACTTCCGCTTCCTGCAGTACTTAAATCTGTAAAGCTAACAGGCAATGGCACACATCCTGTTAATGGTGTTCCGGTAAAAGCCACATCAGGTGCAGCATACACGGATATGTATTGTATTTTTTCAAGTACAGCAGAATCACCTGCAGCATTATATACCACCAGTTTAATATTGTATTGGCCGGGATTGAAATATGTGCCTGATGGATTTTGCAGAAAGGAGATGGTGCCATTGCCCAAATCCCATTTCCACTGAACAGGAGAACCTGATGATTGATCGGAGAAGTTAACTAAAAGCGGAGCGCAACCGGATACAGGGGTTGCTGTAAAATTAGCTGTAAGCTGTGCTCTGGCAGAAAAGCATAGTACAACAAATAATACAATGGTATAAATGTATTTGACTCCAAAATTGGTAGTCATGTATAGTGCTTTGTTTTTTATGAATACTTGGATAATGTGTTACCACATGTGTTATAATATCTCACCACTATTGATCTGGAATAGTAAAACTTATTCGACAGTTGATTCTTTATGAATTGCTTCTGTAAAAATTCTTGATTCAGATGGGTTAGTTGACTAAGATATTTCCATATTCAAGATACCACTTTTTTTCCACACTACAATCGCTCCATATGCAAAACCTTGGGCTCTGTGGTGCCCCATGGCGCCAGTTCCATAATGGGAACTGCTTTTTTGGTAAAACGCCATTCGCGGTTTAAGAAGATGAAGGAAGGAACTGAAGATGGTAAGCTGATGACCAGCTTGCTGTAATCATCATTGCTGCTCCAAGTGCCGGTATAAGTTAAAGATCCGTTTACTGCAGTCATAGGACCGTTAAGTAAAGTGTTTTTGGTGAGCCTGAATGTATATCCGCTGAATTGTGTGGTTAAATCAACAGTACTGTCTGTGGCGAGTTTTACTTTAAAGTCGCGGTTCAAAATATTGTCTTCAAAATACTGCTGTAAAAAACTCTGACTTGGCTGGTTCAAAATATCCAGCGGACTTTTTGAGCAACTGCTGCATAATAGTATTACAGCAATAACAATAGCTATAATAAACCTTGATCTGTAAAACAGCTCAGGCATATTTTTAAATTTAGGTGCCGTAGATTCCTGTATATTTTTCAGTTGCATATCGGATAAAGTGGGTACTGTTTAATGTTTCGCCTGTGGCTTGTTTACATAATTCTTCCGAAGTGTACTGTCTTCCAAATTGGTAAATATGGTTGTTTAACCATTGTAAAAGGAATTTGTTGTCTCCGGTTGATATTTCTTTTTCTACAGACTTGTTTTCTTTTGAAATCGCTGCATGCAATTGTGCCGCATATAAACTCCCCAGGCTGTATGTGGCAAAATACCCAAAACTGCCATGGCTCCAGTGCACATCCTGCAAGCAACCTCTTTTATCATCTGGTACTGTAACACCCAGGTATTTTTGATACAGCTCGTTCCAGTATGCAGGAATATCATTTGCTTTAATATCCCCGCTAATCAGCATCTTTTCAATCTCGTACCTGATCATTACATGAAAATGATAGGTCAGCTCATCTGCTTCAGTACGAATCAGTGAAGGGCTTACTTTGTTGATAGCCCTGTAAAACTGCTCTGTGCTGATATCAGCAAGCTGTGTATTAAAAAACGTTTTTAACAACGGAAAATTGTGTTGCCAGAAGGGCAGGGCACGGCCAATATTGTTTTCCCAAAGGCGGCTCTGGCTTTCATGAATACTCAGACTGCAATATTCACCCAGCGGCAGGCCATAAGCCTCACCCGGAAGCCCCTGTTCATACAACGCATGGCCTCCTTCATGTATACAGCTCCAGGTCATATTACTGAAGTCGTTTTCATCTATTCTGGTAGTAACCCTTACATCTGCATGGTTAAAATTGGTGGTAAAAGGGTGTTCACTGATATCCTGTCTGCCGGCTTCGAAATCAAAGCCCATTCTTTTTAAAATTTCTATTCCAAACTTCCACTGGTCATCTTTGTCAAAATGCTGATGTAAAAAAGCATCATCTACTTGTTCTTTATTTTTAATGATATCCAGTAAATGACTTAGCTGCGGTTTTAGATCGGCAAAAATTTTATCTGTAATGGCTACAGTTAATCCCTTGTCATAGTCATTCATCAATGCATCATAGGGGTGCTTATCATATCCAATAATGTCTGCTTCCTGCTTTTTTAATTGTATCAGCTCATCTAAAGGTTGCTGAAAAATAGCAAAGGAATTTTCTTTTCTGGCCTGTATCCATGCATGAAAACTTTTATTCACGGTTTCGCTCATGGTACGCACAAAGCTGCTGCTGAATTTTGTGGCTTTATTGTAATCGTACAAACTTAATGCTGCATTTCGTTTTTGTTTCTCATCAAGGCCTGCTTGTTCATGGAGAGCACGCAGCAGGTCTCCTACATCCGAATGAGTAAATTGCTGATGTGCCAGTTCGCTTAATGTGGCAATTTGTTGTCCCCTTAGTGCATTGCCTTTAGGCGGAAGGTAAGTTTCCTGATCCCATTGTAAAACAGCAGAAGCATATTTTATATCTGCAATTTGTTGCATCTTTGTCTGGTACGATTGATATAGTTCGGTACTGTTCATGTTCTAATTTTATACAAATGAAAGTTCAAGATATTACATCTTTACTAGAAAAAATGGCGCCTCCTTTTTTACAGGAGTCGTATGATAATGCCGGCCTGATAACAGGGAATGGCAATTGGGTCTGCACAGGCATTATCACATCATTAGATGTTACCGAAGCAGTAGTGCAGGAAGCAGTTGAAAAAAAATGTAATTTGATTGTAGCACATCACCCCATAATTTTTAAAGGGCTTAAAAAAATTACCGGTAAAAATTATGTGGAACAAACGGTTATTGCTGCAATAAAAAATGACATCGCCATCTACGCCATTCATACCAATCTAGATCATGTATTGCAGGGTGTAAATGGAAAGATCGCTGATATACTCGGGCTTATAAACAGACGGGTGCTGCAACCTAAAGGCAGTCTGTTAAAAAAACTCTTCACTTTTGTTCCGGTAGCACATGCCGAAAAAGTACGCAATGCCATTTTTGCGGCTGGCGGAGGACAAATCAGTAATTACAGCGAGTGCAGTTTTAACAGCGAAGGGCTGGGAACTTTTAAGGCAGGAAAGGATACGGATCCTTTTGTTGGCCAAATTGGGGCAAGGCATACCGAGCAGGAAATTAAAATAGAGGTTATTTTTGCTGCATGGGCAGAAGGGGCGGTAAGCAATGCCCTTTTAGCTGCACATCCCTATGAAGAAGTGGCTTACGATATCATTTCCCTGGATAATACCAGTATTCGGCTGGGAGCCGGGTTGATTGGGGAACTGCCGGAACCGGTTAGTGAAACCTCATTTTTGACCCATATAAAAGAAAAATTCAATCTTTCGGTGATCAAACACACGGGTTTACTGGATAAACCGGTACAAAAAGTAGCCCTTTGCGGCGGGGCCGGCAGTTTTTTAATTGGGGCTGCAATTGCCGCTGGGGCAGACTTTTACATCAGTTCCGACATCAAATACCACGAGTTTTTTGATGCCAATAACCATCTGGTACTGGCCGATATTGGCCATTACGAGAGTGAACAGTTTACGATAGACCTGTTATTTGATATATTAAGGGAAAAATTCCCTACCTTTGCCGTCCTAAAAACAGAGGTAAAAACCAACCCGGTCCTTTATTTTCTGTAATGTAAACTTTCAAACTTCTAATAAAAAATGGCTGCAGTAAAAGACTTTTCCGTAGAAGAAAAATTAAAATCTCTGGTATTATTGCAAAAAATTGATTGCAAGCTGGATGAAATTCAAATTCTGAAAGGCGAATTACCTATTGAGGTTAAAGATCTGGAAGACGAGATTGAGGGCCTGCATGCAAGGCAAACCCGTGTGGAAGAAGAGATCAACGGTATTCAGGAATTCATTGCACAAAAAAAGCAAGGCATTGTTGATGCTGAAGCATTGATTAAGAAGTACGAAAAACAAAGTGAGAACGTAAAAAACAACCGAGAGTTTGAAGCAATCAATAAAGAGATTGAAATGCAAACGCTGGAAGTAAAACTTTGCGAAAAGCATATTAAAGATGCTACTGAAGAAATTTCTGATAAAGCAAGACAACTGGAAAGCGCTAAAAAAGCAGTAGCTACCAAAGAAAATAACCTGTCTGGCAAAAAAGGCGAATTAGATAAAATTATTGCTGAAACAGAAAAAGAAGAAAAGCATTACAGCAAAGAAGCTGACGGCGCAAGAGCTCATGTTGACGAACGTTTACTGACCAGCTACGACCGTATTCGCAAAAACTACCGTAATGGTTTAGCCGTTGTGCCGGTAGAAAGAGACAGCTGTGGTGGTTGTTTCCATGCTATTCCTCCTCAAAAACAAAGCGAAATCAAACTGCGCAAAAAAGTAATCGTTTGCGAAAACTGCGGACGTGTACTGGTAGATGCTGATTTGAATGATACGGTGGATGTAAAATAAACAGAGATTCCGGATACTTGATTCTGGATGCCGGATATAAGATACAGGAAAAGAGTCTGCAATTGCAGACTCTTTTTTATTTGTACTCATTGGTGTTATCTGTGGTAAAAAAAAACTAATTTGCCTGTACAATTATGCTTTTCAGATTACACATACAGAACTATGCTATTATTGACGATCTGACGATTGATTTCAGTAAAGAGCTGAATATTATTACCGGTGAAACAGGAGCAGGTAAAAGTATTTTAATGGGTGCATTGAGCCTCATATTGGGCGACAGGGCCGATAGCAGCGTATTACAGCAGAAAGAAAAAAAATGTGTGGTGGAAGGATTCTTCAACAGTGAAAATAAAGCTGCTATAAAACAGTTTCTGGCAGAAAATGACCTGGATGCGGAAGAAGAACTGGTGATACGAAGAGAGATTGCTGTTAATGGTAAGTCAAGAGCCTTTATTAATGATACTCCGGTAAATGTTACACAGTTGCGTGCACTGAGCTCGCTGTTGGTAGATTTACATCAGCAATTTGATACACTGGAATTGGGAGATGCGGGCTTTCAGAGAGAAGTGCTGGATGCCCTGGCGGATAATGGAAAATTGTTACTGCAGTATACAGCACTATTTCATCAATATACAACCACCAAAAAAGAACTGTATGAATTGCAGCTGCAGCAAACTGCAGCCAATGCCAGTTTTGACTATAATAAGTTTTTGTTTGATGAGCTTGATGAGGCAAGATTAAAAGAAAACGAACTGGAAGAACTGGATGCAGAATTGAAATTACTGAGCAATGCTGAAAATATAAAGCAGCAATTAGGAGCTGTTTATTTTCAACTGAAAGAAAGTGAGCAACCATTGGTGCAGCAATTAAAATCACTGGTTAACCAGCTGCATTCATTGGAGCAGTTTCACCATTCCATTGAAGGATTGAATAAGCGTTTACTGAGTGCACAAATAGAATTAAAAGATATTGCTGATGAACTGGAAATCATTAATGATGGCGTTGTATACAGTGCCGAACGCATTCAGGATGTAAATGACCGTATTGCCACAGGATATAAATTACTTAAAAAGCATGGGGCGAATACCACTGCAGAATTGTTACATATTAAAGACGACTTGCAGCAAAAACTGAATGATGTTTTAAATATCAGCGATGCCATTGCGCAAAAAGAAAAACTAACAGCCCAATTACTGAAACAATGCGAACAAACGGCTGAGATCATTGCTGCCAATCGTATCAAGGCTATTAAACCCTTTACCGAAAAAGTAAATGGTTTATTAAAGCAGGTGGGTATGCCCAATGCACAAATACAGATACAGCTCACTGCAGTTAGTTTGAATCAATATGGTGCAGACGATATTCAGTTTTTGTTTGATGCCAATAAGAGTGGCCGTTTTGAACCATTGCATAAAGTGGCCAGCGGAGGTGAGTTAAGCCGTTTGATGCTTTGTATAAAATCGCTGGTGGCTAAAAAACTGCAACTACCTACTTTAATATTTGATGAGATTGATACCGGTATCAGCGGGGAAGCGGCTAAGCAGGTGGGTAATATCATGAAGGAACTTTCAGGCGCTCATCAACTGATTGCTATTACGCATCAGCCGCAGATAGCAGCGCGTGCAACAGCACATTATTTTGTGTACAAAGCCATCAAGGGGGATAAAATCATCACTTTGGTTAAATTGTTGAATAACGATGAGCGTATTACGGCTATTGCACAAATGTTGAGTGGCGAAAAGCCCACAGCTGCTGCATTACAGAACGCAAGGGAAATGGTGGGGAATTAATTACAGCTATGCTAGCAAAAATAATATTGTTGATTTTGATGGCAGCTGCAGTGCTCACAGGCTATACCATTTATCAATACATTAATAAAAAGATCAATCCCCGTCATACGGCAGGGTACTTTTTTTTGTACATACTGCTTAACCTGCTGAGTGTATTGCTGGTTACTTTTATTTTTGGATTCATTATTATTCATTTCAAAGAATTTTTCATTCGCAAATAGTATCTTATTTTTACCCCTCAAAACGATTAAACATGTCATATAACTTACTCAAAGGAAAGAAAGGGATCATTTTTGGCGCATTGGACGAAAAATCTATTGCATGGAAAACAGCACTTCGCTGTCATGAAGAAGGGGCCTCAATTGTTCTTACAAATGCACCTGTGGCTATGCGCATGGGCGAGATCAATAAGCTGGCCGAAGCAATTAATGCCCCTGTAATACCCTGTGATGTAAGCAGCAACGAAGATGTGGACAATCTGATTGTTAAATCCATGGAACATTTTGGCGGAGGGGTTGATTTTATTTTGCACTCCATTGGAATGAGCATCAATGTACGTAAAGGCAATACTTATACTGAAAACAATTACGAATACAGTCATAAAGGTTTTGATATCTCTGCTTTAAGTTTGCACCGTGTACTGGCTTATGCCATGAAGCATGATGCTATCAACGAATGGGGTTCGGTTGTGGCATTGAGTTATATAGCTGCTCAGCGTGTATTCCCTGATTATAATGATATGGCCGATAATAAAGCCGTGCTGGAAAGTATTGCACGCAATTTTGGCTATCAGTACGGGGTTAAAAAAAATGTTCGTGTAAATACCATATCTCAGTCACCAACACGTACCACCGCAGGTAGTGGAGTAAAAGGATTTGATGGTTTTGTAACTTATGCAGAAAAAATGAGCCCTTTGGGAAATGCCAGTGCAGAAGATTGTGCCAACTATGTTGTAACCATGTTCAGCGATTTGACTAAAATGGTTACCATGCAGAATTTATTTCATGATGGTGGATTTTCTTTTACAGGGGTATCGCACGCTATCATTGATCAAATGGAAAAATAATTAACTGATAGATTGAATAAAAAAGAAGCCAC
>JBAXET010000091.1:0-12632 GCA_037140275.1 Ferruginibacter sp.
AAAGATAATAATGTTCCTATTGTGGTAACAGGATATAAAATTGATCCACTTTATGTAATAGACGGTATAGTACAGGATAATAGTTTTTCCCTGAATTCCATTTCGCCGGATAATATCCAAAGTATTGATGTGCTTAAAGATGCTTCTGCTGTTGCAAAATATGGCGAACAGGGAAAACATGGTGTGATACAGATTACTACAAAACTTAAGAAAGTGGAAGCTGTTAGAATTGAAGATGAAAAATTACAGGAGAAAAGAGATGTAAAGGAAATCGCAGTTGTGGGATATCAAAGTCCAAAAAGAGTTGAAGGTGTTAATATTCAGGAGCTGCAAGTACAGGAGAAAAAAGTAGTAAAGGAAATTACAGTTGCAGGGTATGCTATTCCAAAACAGGTTGAAGGTGTTAAAGTGCAAAATCTGCAATTACAGGAGCAGAAGGATGCCATAATTGATTTACCAACAGAACAACAATGGGCTGCAGCTGCAGGAAAGTCTTCTGATGAAGATATTGTGTTTACCAAAACAGAAATCAATGCAGTTTATGCTGCCGGTGAAGCCGCCTGGAAAACATACCTGATGAAAAACCTCAGTACCAGTGTTCCGGAACAGGAAGGCTGGAAAGCAGGAAATTATACTGTAATTGTACAATTTGTAGTGATGAAAGACGGATCAATTACAAATGTTACCACCACTAATTATCTGGGTACAAAAACTGCGCAGTACTGCATTGATTTAATAAAAAAAGGAGGCTTATGGAAGCCTGCTATGCAAAACGGAAAACCTGTTAATGCCTATTGGAAACAGCCACTTACTTTTTACCTGTCAAAATAAAAATGCATTAGTGCTGAATGAAAAACGCCTCACAATTGTGAGGCGTTTTTTTTAGTATTTTATTATTTCATCTTTCAAATGTATCTCCAGCTCTTTTTTATCACTGGCTTCCACCCTGCCAATAATCTGTGCATCAATATTAAATTTTTTGGCCGCATCAATCATAATCTGCGCATCTGCGGCAGCGCAATAAATTTCCAGCCTGCAACCCATATTAAACACTTCGTACATTTCTTTATTATTGCTGCCACTATTATCTTTAATGATGTTAAAAATCTCCGGCGCTTCAAATAAATTGTCTTTGATGACTTTAAAATTACCCGGTAAATATTTCATGCACTTGGTCTGCCCGCCGCCACTGCAATGTATCAGGCCATGTATCTTGTCAAAATGATTTTTTAATAAGGGCTGCATCACCGGAGCGAAGGTTCGTGTGGGGCTGAGGATGAGTTTGCCAATCGTAGTTTGTTGTTTGTTGTTGGTGGTTTGCAGTTGCGTAGTGTCTGTTAATTTGTGTTTGCCGATATAAACCACAGCTTCATCCAGACCGGTATTATAACTCTCTTTAAAATTTTCTGCATAAAATTTATCTAGCACATCATGTCTTGCGCTGGTAAGACCATTACTGCCAATACCACTATTGTATTCGGTTTCGTAGGTGGCTTGTCCGTAACTGGCTAACCCAACAATTACATCACCGGCTTTAATTTTATCATTGCTGATGATCTTGTCTTTTGGCCAGCGGCAGGTCATGGTACCGTTAACCGCAGCCGTACGCACCACATCTCCCACATCCGCCGTTTCACCACCCAGATAATGAATATTTACTCCGCATTCTTTCAGTGTATCAAATAATTCCTGACTGCCACTGATGATCTGTTCCAGCACTGCACCGGTAATCAAATGTTTGTTTCTGTCGATGGTGGAATTGAAAACAATATTATCATAAATGCCTACACAAAGCAGGTCATCTAAATTCATTACAATCGCATCCTGTGCAATGCCTTTCCAAACAGTAATGTCTCCTGTTTCTTTCCAATACAAATAAGCCAGAATACTTTTGGTTCCGGCTCCATCGGCATGCATGATATTTACAAAATGCTCATCACCGCCTAAAAAATCGGGGTACACTTTACAAAATGCATGGGCAAATAATCCCTGATCCAGGTTCTTAACGGCTGCATGAACTTCTTCTTTTTGGGCAGAAACCCCTCTTTTTGAGTATAATGACATGTTATGGCGAATAGTGATTGGTCAATTATGAATACCGGGCGCAAATTACTAATCAATTATCCATTATTCATTAAAAAATTATCCCTTATACGTGAATAAATACCGTATTAATGATGCCGCTCATAGTCATTATAAAATTATCAATTAGATTTGCAGATATATTACAATGAAAGTACATTACTCAACAGACCAGTTACCTGCATTCCGTAATGCAGTCATCACAATAGGCACTTTTGATGGGGTACATTGCGGCCACCAGCAGATCATTAATACTCTTAAAACCGAAGCAGCTAATGTTGGAGGCGAATCTGTGATCATCACTTTCCATCCCCATCCCCGCAAAGTGGTTTCTTCGGCAGTCACAGGAATACGGTTGATCAATACCCTAACAGAACGCATTGAATTAATTGAAAAGAGCGGGGTTGATCATCTGGTAGTAGTGGCTTTTACCGATTATTTTGCCAATCAGAGTGCCGAGCAATATATCAGCGATTTTTTAGTGGATAAATTTCATCCGCATACTATCATCATTGGCTTCGATCACCGTTTTGGGCATGACCGTATTGGTAATTATAAACTGATGGAAGATAAGGCAGCGGCATATAATTATATTTTGAAAGAAATACCGGAGCATGTATCCGATGCCGTAAAAGTGAGCAGCAGCAATATCCGCCAGGCTATTTTACATGGTCAGGTTGAAGAAGCCAATCGCTGGCTGGGCTATGCTTTCTTTTTTGAAGGCGAAGTGGTACATGGCGATAAAATAGGCCGTACCATCGGCTATCCAACGGCTAACCTAAAAAGTACCGATGAAGAAAAGATTGTGCTGGGCGATGGTATTTATGCCGTGTATACCGAAGTGGATGGTATCCGTTATAAAGGCATGATGAGTATCGGCTTTCGGCCAACAGTAAATGGCAAACGCCGTGTGGTGGAAGTGAATATTTTTGATTTTGAAAAAGAGATCTACGGTCAGCTGATCCGGGTTATCGTAATAAAACATTTACGTAACGAAGTGCGCTTCGACGGACTGGAAGAGCTTAAAATGGCACTCCATCAAGATAAAGATAATAGTTTAGCCTGTTTGTGATAGTCGATGTTCCGGTTGGTTATTCACCGACCAGGGTTAGGCTGTAGCACCAATCATCTTCACCACCATTTCTCTCAGCAAAGAAGCATCTGAAGTACCTGTATCTCCCACCCCAACAGATTTTAAATTGTAATGGTGCAATAAAAGTAAGATGCGTTCAATGCCTTCGTAACCGTAATTGCGGATGGTATCTAAAGCATTTTTTACCGCAGTGGCATTAAAATAAAAATGGGGTTTTAATGCGGCTTCACTTTTATCTGCCATACCAAAAACCGTATATACTTTACTGAAATTGGAATAAAGTGCCGGTAACACTAATTGTATGGGCGCAGCTTTGGGATTACCTTCAAAATATTTAATAATGGTAATGGCTTTGGCCAGGTCTTTTTTGGCAATGGCAGCTTGTAGTTCAAATACATTGTACTCCTTACTGATGCCGATGAATTTTTCAATATCATCATCAGCAATTTCGGTGCGGCCCTTAAGGTTAACCGATAGTTTGTCTATCTCATTGGCCATTCGGCTGAGGTCGTTGCCAATATGTTCTTCCAGCAATACCACGGCTTTGGAACTGATGGTATAGCCCTTACTCATCACCATCTCCCTGATCCATTCGTTGATCTTAAAATCTTTAAGTTTATCCGAAACAAATACTTGGGCATGCTGCTTCAGTAATTTGGAAAGTTTGGTACGCTTGTCTAAAGTTTTGGTTTTATATCCAACTACAAATATGGTGGATGATAAAGGGTTTTCCACATAGCTTTCCAGCTTTTCAATCTCTTTCATATGCTGGGCTTCTTTCAGCACCACCACCTGGCGCTCGGCAAACATGGGATATCGCCTGCAGGCATTGACTATTGCAGTCCATTCTGCGTCACGGCCATAAAATACTGTCAGGTTAAAACTGGCTTCCGCTTCATCCAAAATATGATGCTCGGCATAATCTACCACCATATCTATATAGTAATCCTCTTCCCCTTCCAGCCAGTACAGGGGTTTAAATTTTTTCTTCTTCCATTCACCAATGATTTTCTCTGCACTCATGGCTCAAAGATAAAATTAAGGGATGAGTAAGCTTACTTTATTGGCCAGTTTTTATACTATCCCTGTTTTAAGGGAGCAGACTTGCAGTAAAAATGTTATTTTTATGGTAATCAACCAAAAACAGGATTATTTTTTTTAATATTGACCCATATTCCATCATTTAAAAAATTTTACCACTATGGCATACGAGAATTTTCCCTCAGCCGAAAGTACACCACAAGTAACACCGCCCCCTAAGAAGGACAACCGTAATATTTTAACCGGTATTTTATTACTGGCTTTGCTGGGTACCTGGGGATATATCATTTATGATAAAAACAAGACAAAAGAAGTAATACAGCAAAAAGATACCCAGATTGCCACTACCAGTTCAGAAAAAGACGAGTTGCGTAAGGAACTGGATGATGCTACTATGCGTTTTGATATGATCAAAACCAGTAGTGCAGATATGGCTCATGCTAAAGACAGTGTAATTACTAAGCGAGATAGAGAAATAGCTGAAAAAAGAGTGAAGATTCAGCAAATTTTAGGAAATTTAAATGCAACAAAAGCTGAATTAGCACAGGCTAAAACACTGATTGCTTCATTAAATGATGATATCGTAGGGTACAGAACACAAATTGAAACATTAGAAGGTGAAAAGATTGTGTTGAAACAGGAAAAAGCTGTTGTAACTAAGGAAAGAGATGTGGCCCGTCAGGAAACTGAAGACGCTAAATCGGTAATCAAACAAAAAGAAGATGTAATTGATGTGGGCTCTACCCTTAATGCAAGTAATTTTTCAATTGTGGGTATCAATGAAAGGAAAAGCGGAAAAGAAAAAACTACTTCTACTGCTAAAAGAGTGGACAAATTACGCATTTCATTCGACCTGGATCAAAACCGCATTACACAATCGGGTGCTAAAACCATTTATATCTGTATTACAGATCCTAAAGGAAATCCGGTAACAGTTGAAGCGTTAGGCTCAGGTAATTTTAAAACCCGTGATGGTCAGGACAGGTTCTTTACTCAAAGAGTGGAAGTGAACTATACACAGGGACAACGTCAAACTATTAGTGTTGACTGGAAACAGAACAGCAATTTTGAAACCGGAGATTATAAAATTGAAGTGTATAATAACGGATTTAAGATTGGTGAAGGACTTAGAATTCTGAAAAAAGGCGGATTGTTTAGTTAGTAATTTTACACTGTAATAATATTTAAAATCACACTTTAACCGGTGTGATTTTTTGTTTTAGGATGTAGCACGCAGAGATGCAGAGGGCGCAGAGTAGAAATACAATATGTACTTTTTCTCTTTAGGCTCTTTGTTAAAATACTTTGTGAACCTCTGTGTGAACCTATGTGTGCTTTGTGGTTTTGTTTTGCACGCAGAGCCGCAGAGGGCGCAGTGAAGAAATGGCTAAGAGTGGAAAGGAGAAAAAGAGCACAAGGAGAAACGCACTACGCTCTTTTCCCTCTTTTCCTCTTTGTAAAATTCCTTTGTAAACCTCTGTGTTCACCTCTGTGTCCTTTGTGGTTTTATTTATTGCACGCAGAGTTGCAGAGGGAGGAGTGAAGAAATGGCTAAGAGTGGAAAGGAGAAAAAGAGAACAAACAGAAATGCACTACGCTCTTTTCCCTCTTTTCCTCTTTGTAAAATTCCTTTGTGAACCTCTGTGTTCACCTCTGTGTCCTTTGTGGTTTTATTTATTGCACGCAGAGTTGCAGAGGGAGGAGTGAAGAAATGGCTAAGAGTGGAAAGGAGAAAAAGAGAACAAACAGAAATGCACTACGCTCTTTTCCCTCTTTTCCTCTTTGAGCTCTTTGCTAAAAATTCTTTGTGAAACTTTGTGTTAACCTTTGTGTTCTTTGTGGTTTTGTATTTTGCACGCAGAGGCTACAGAGAAAACACAATATAAATTCAGTGTTTCTGTGTTTCAGAGGCAGAAATATTATTAAAGTATTGCCCTGATAAAAGCCCTGCCTATATGCACGGTTCTTGCTTCGCCGGGCTTGCGGCCTTCGTACTGAATACCTATTTCAAAATTACCGGCTATACGTCGGGTATAATCTACATTCCATAGATAGTTTTTGCCGGGTAATAAGCCGTCGAGCAGCACGTAGCCAACAGTTGTATTAGCAGCACCTTTATAGGCTTTAAAATCGGTTTGATTTAAAGTGAATGTGGCTTTGATACTGCTGCTGGAAAGTATGCGGTAATTTACTTCAGCACCCAATTCCTGTACCAGGGCTTTTTCCATTGAATCGATCTGATTTCTTTTATCGTTGATGCTGTACTTTAATACCGCCCTGAAATTATTTTTTATTTTAAGGAAGGTTAGTGTGGGCTCTATTTTATTTTGCAGTATCCGGTAATTGCGGTTGTTGAACTTGGTGCCGCTGGTGGTCAACTCATTTTTAACCTGATTGAAATTAATACTGGTCATAAAACTCTTACTCAAATTCCACCTGATATTGCCTGCAACTTTATTCAACTTACGGCTTTCAAAACCATATGACAATAATGTTTTTGCATTAGACAGATAATGTGTAATATCAAAACCCCATTTTACACTGTTGCGGTTAAAAAAGTAACTGTTGGTGAGTACAGAGTTCAGCGAGATCAGTGTGGTATCCACTAATTTTTTGGTAAACGGATTGAACTGAAATTTACCGGCCGATAAATCTTTTTTACTGATCTGCAGGCTGGAGCTGGTATTGGAAAGATAGAGCAGTTTTTTTAATCCCTTATTATCAGCCGGCTTCATGGCTAATCTGGGAATAATATCAAAACTGTAATTGAACTGCACATAGTTTGCTTTTACATATTCATTGCTTGGCGTAAACAGTTTTACATATTTCCGCTGGTCCTGAAATATGGCTACCTCAAATTCATTCAGTTCTTTAATGCCATTATTGTTATAATCTATCCAGGTATATTCGCCCTGTCCTGCCGGTACTTCAAAAAAAGTATATTCTCTTTTTTGCTCCTGTCCTGCCCCTAGTTCATACAATATATTACCGCTTAATAAACCATTCCATTCCCGCATAGTATATTCTGTGCGGCCTAACAAACTCTCCTCCGCCCTTTGCTTGCTTATAGTTCTGTTTTGGATATGCAGTTTGCGATACGTAATATTAACTGCCAGCTGCCGGTTTTCATTCTTTCTGATTTCTGTAAAAAAATTATAATTATCACTTTTATCGGCTTTTTGCAAAAGTGTTTTTACCGGTAATAAATCGTTTCTTGTATAATAAGCAATGCCCCATTTGTTTAATTTAGAAGGATCAGATTTTATATATGCCTGCCAGGTATTAAAGGCAAAGCTTAAACCCGTTAAAGTATCAGTGGCTTTATTACGCAATTCGTTTTTTTCACCACTGTATCTTAACCCAATCTGCATTTTCTTTAATGCAGCCATTTCCCTGCTTACATCAAGGGTTGGGCGAAGATAATAGCCCTGCTCGGTGGCTGTATTGCTGTTGGTGATGCTGATGATATTGGCAAACTTAAATTCATTGATACGGGTAAAATGGCTCAATTGCTGCCTTATGCCGTTGAAATTATCGCTGCGGCGGTAGTTGATGAATTCATACGCATAATAATTACCATTGGCATTTGATACTTTTAGGGAAGCATTGGCCAGTTGTTCATTGGCAGGGTTTACAAAAAATGGCAGACTCCAGTCACGCATATACTCCACATTACGCAGGCGCTCTAATGGTTTGTAGCGACTTTGCACATATTCGTAACCCAGTTTTGTTTGCAGCAGCATTGGCTTTCCCAAAAGGCTGATTTTTTTATCCGTGTTTTCGAATTGCAGTTTTACTGCCGCTCCTTTATCATTATCTTTTTGCTTTGCAGAAAACAGGTTGATATCGTAATTACTGATGGCTACTTCTGCTTTTAATTTTGATTTGGGAGAAAATTTATATTCGCCTCCTACTGTTACAATCTGTTGTTTTTTGGGTGCAATCAGTAACAGTACCGGAGCCCAATCGCCCTGTTTGGTATTGGAAGCATCGGATGCCACCCATTTAAATACTTTTCCATTGGTGGCACTTTGAAGCGGCATATAATTGCCTTTACCCGGCCCCAGATAAGTAAAGGAAAGGCTGTATAAAATATCATTGGGATTATTGGAGAAAACAAAAACAGAATCATGCAGCACCGAATTATATACGGTATCAATTTTTTTATATAATATTTTATCAATAGCAAAAGTATCCCGCACCGCATTTTGATAAAAAGCTGTGTCTGTACCATCGCCAATATCGGCCAGAAATTGTTTTTGTTTAGTATCGAGTACCTGATTGATAGAGGAATTTTTAGCATCAGCATTACTGTACGCTGCAACACTTAAAGTGAACTTGTTATTAAAGTTCATTTCATCACTCAGATAAACCTGCGAATTTAAAAAATTCCGGTCTGCGTATTCAAACTCTACCTGTATCCTTTTGTCTTTTGTAATCAGGTGCTTGGGGGTAAAAGTCAGTTCCGCAGTATTATAATTAATTACATAATCCTGGTCTTCGCCTCTTTGCATCAATTCTCCGTCAATATATACTCTTTCTGTTCCGGCCAGTATTACAAAATACACTTCGTAATTGGCACCCTGTAAACGGTATGGCCCCTGGTTGCCTTCTATAGGGTTTAAAATATTACGGTTAAATTTTCCTTTGGCCACTGCACCGCTGAACAATAAAGAATTGGAAATGTTTTTATTGATTTTATTCTCGGTTAAAAATGAAACACCCTGTAACCGTTTATAAAAGTTCAGAAAATAATTTTTGTTCTGCCGCAGGTCTATATCACCAAAATTAGCCTGCCAGCCTTTTTTCTTAACCTGAAGATAAATACGATCAAAATCCCGAAGGTCTTGTGTATTACCATCAGGCTGAATGGGAATATTATTATCAGTGATGGCAGCCGTCAGTTGCAGGCTGTCGCCTATGTAGCCGCTCAACTGTAAATTAAGACTGGAGTTTACAACGGCATCCTGACTATTACCAAAAGAAATGCCCCTTCCAAAACTACCTTCCGATTTTACATTGCCAAAATCAAATAATGGATTCGTTTGTTTACCGGCTACGCTAAAAACAACCGGATTATTATGAATGAAATTATATCGAATACTATCGTAGTTATAGTGCTTAACAGCTGCATTGAGCCTGAAAGGGAAAATGCGGTAGGTAATCCAAACAAAATTAGTATCGGGTTTTTTAACCCAGGTAAGTGTGGCGTTTACTGCATCAATTGTATATGCGGCTGCTAAAACGTTTTCAATGATTACTGAATTGGGTACGATGCTGAAAGTATCCAGCTTTATTTTATCCGCTTTTACCGGGATGGCTTTTTTTCGCAGGTTCGACACTGGGGAAATGGAAGGCAGTTGTGCAAGTGAAGTCTGCACAATTACAATAAAAATTACAAAAAGGTATTTCCCGGGGTGCTTCAACAGTTTAACGATTAGTAATGCCTAAAATTACCATTTATTGTGCAAGATGGGCAAAATCAAGTTTCTGTTGCAACAACTGCCGGAAAATACCTTATATTTTATTTTTAAAAAGTCTTATTCTGATTATTGGTGATATCGGGTACTGCATCAATGGGCAGTTTACCGGTAGTGTACACCCCAAATACAATAAGTGCCAGCACCATTATACCCACAACCTGCTTGTTGCGGATAAAAAATGCTATGATTTTATTAAGCATAAATCTTTTTCTAAATCAGTTTTTATGTAAGAAAAAAGAACGGTATGCAAAACACATCACCCTCTACAAAATTGCAGAGGGATTGTTCAATAAAAATTAATGTGAATGCTTATAAAAATTTGGTGGGTTGCCAGATATCGGCATGATGAGTAGTTGGAATATTGGTATTCATTAAAGCGGTGTATTCTTTTGTAGCATAAAATAATGGTCCAGCAATTGTAAATGAACCTGAAGGCGCTACTGCAAAACTAATTGCGGCTGCACAATCTGCTGTTTTAAATGGCAATTGCATGTCCTTTTCATAATCTTTATCATGCAGGGCTCCACTTATATAATGGAGTATAACAAAACTCAATATTGAAGATTCTGGATTTTGCTTCTTTTGTTCAGCAAAATGTTCAGTCAATACTGGAAATTTTAATATCTGGTGCAATTCTGTTTGCGCCAGTATCATTATTGATAAAAATAGTATGGCATAATTTTTTTTCAACCCTGCAAAGATAATTCATTACATGCGTTTTACAGATAAAGCACATCAGTTTTAGCATGCTAATTGGCAGGCTGAGCATATAAATATACAGTTTTGGCTACGGCAGTTTTTAAGACCATCTAAATTCACGAATTTGCCTTTTGAAACAACCGTAGTAAAAAGCAAACTGTTAATCTGTTTATTAAGATTACTCAGAGATTGTATATCATAAAAAAATGTATTATTTTCACCATATGCTACCCCGGAAAATAATACCACTGTTTTTACTATACTTTCTTGCTTCAGGCAATACAGTTTCGGCACCTGCAACTTCAGCGGCGAATGTTTATATCATTAAAAAAAGTGTGGTGTCTTTTCATTCTAATGCTAAATCAGAATTGATTAAAGCAACTTCGGGCGAATTGAAAGGTATTATTGATGCGGATAAAAGAATATTTGCTTTTTCAGTAGCAATGAAAAGTTTTGCTGGGTTTAACAGTCCCTTGCAGGAAGAACATTTTAATGAAAATTATATGGAAAGCGATAAATACCCTACCGCAAGTTTTACTGGCCATATAATTGAAGAGGATGATTTTACCAAAGACGGCAATTACAATATCAGGGCTAAGGGTAAGCTAAATGTTCATGGTGTGGAACAGGAAAGAATTTTACAAGGTGATCTGGTGGTTAAAAATGGCACCATTAAATTATCCAGCATTTTTACAGTATTGTTATCCGAACACGATATAAAGATTCCAAGAATTGTACATGAAAAACTGGCATCAGAAATTAAGGTGATACTTGATGCTGAATTTATAAAAAAATGAAATTAATCAAATCTATACTTCTCTTTTTTTTTATAGTAGTAATAGCAAACCCTGCTCTTGCACAGTTCCCATATTCTAAGAGTATTGATGTAGAAGAAGAAAACCTTACTTTAAAAACTACTGTTTTACTTAAAGATCATTGTGGTTTTATTTGGATTGGTACTTCAGAAGGACTGTTCAAGTATAATACTACCATACCGGAAAAAATTTCTGATAGTCTGTATAGCAAAATTTATGTAACTGCTTTATATGAAGATGCCACAGGTATAATATGGGTTGGCTGTAAAAATGGAGCAATTCTTATGCTGAAACATCATCAGTTTACTGTATATACTCCAAAAGAAGGTTTACCCAATGTGCCCATTACTTCGGTGTATCAGGATGCCACAAAACGGTTATGGTTTGCTACCGCTGGAATGGGATTATTTTATAAAGATGATTACGGATGGCACAATATTACTACCAGAGACGGTTTAAGTGACGATAATGTGAATTGTTTATTTAGCGCTGATGGAAGGCAAATTATTGCAGGTACCGACAGAGGGGTATCGTTTATTAATTATATTAATGGAAAGAGAAGTATCTGGTATTTTACATCAAAGAACGGACTGCCTGATAATATTGTAAGATGTATTGTAACTGTTTCGGGAAGCTCGTTGCTTTGTCTCGGCACTCAGTCAAAAGGTATTCTGTTTTTTGACGCAGCATTAAAAAAGATCACCTATACGCCGGATAAATTAAAATGGACATTTGGCCAAGTGAATAAAATAATTGCTTTGCGGGGAGAATTGTTAATAGCCACTGATAACAGTGTGGTAAGCTATAATATTGAAGGGAACGAATTTAAAAACAGGGTGCTTAGAGACACAGTATTCCCCAGACAGGTATCTGATATGCAAACCGATAATGAAGAAAATATCTGGGTAGCGGCAGAAAACAAGATTTTGAGTTTTACAGCGGTATATTTAAAATACTATTACGGCAGCAAAAAAACACCTTTTTTAAAAGTGCATACGCTAATTGCTGATGAAGAAAATCGTTTATGGTTTACGCCCGATTTCAGGTTGTTCGTGAGCCAGCTTCAGCATCTTTCGCAGGATGAAAGGGAAAAAAGTTATGATATTACTCCGCCTAAAGATCATGTGGATATAACCAGTTTGTATAAAGATCAGTTGGGTTTTATATGGATTGGAACCATGGGTGAAGGATTGTTCAGAATGAATACACAAACAGGAGAATGGAGAAGAATTGCCGAAAACCCCATAGCTTTTTACGGAAACATACTGAGTATTGCCGGTAAAGGGAATCAGGTATGGATATCTACACTTAACGGTGTGGCTAGGTTTGATTTAAAAATGGCTAACTACGATCTTAATGAAAAGATTAATTATACCAATTTTAGTAAAAAAGATGGGTTGGGAAGTGATTACGTATACC
>JBAXET010000092.1:0-12489 GCA_037140275.1 Ferruginibacter sp.
CTATTATGTAGTTTCGCCTCCGGTGGGTGCCATTGTGGAAAGCTTACCTGATGGATACGAAACCTTGGTAATTGATGGTGAAACCTATTATACTGTGGATGGTGCACAATACAAACCGGTGATTAAGGATAATGGAGAGATTTGGTATGAAGTGATAAAAGCTAATTAATCATTTACAGTAATGGCGGACCGAAAAGTCCGCCATTACTTATGCTAAAAATTCTCGATCCAAATAATCATCCGCCGGTTTTGGCGTTTAATAGCTGATATTTGCAGAACTGATGATCATTATTACATTACTACACCTGAAATGTATTTCGCATCGTCAGTACAAAGCGCTCAACTTTATGAAAAAGCCAATCATTTCTTATTTCATTGGTATATTTTTAGCGATTTTATTTTTTGTTGTTACAGGTTGTAATGATAATGCAAAACTAAAAGCGCAGTCAAAAGATGCCACAACCGCTGTACCGGACACTATTAAAAAAGATCCCCTTCCTCTGGTAGTTATTGACACCGCAAGAAGAATTGATACAGCAGAGTACAACACAAGAATGAAACTGCTCACTAATAATGACAGTAGCGGTAAATGGCCTGTTCAAGCCCCATACCCGCTAAGAGGTGCATTATTACCCTATAACCGCATTATTGCATTTTACGGAAATTTATTTTCCAAAAAAATGGGTATTCTGGGTGAGATTCCTAAAGACAGTATGCTTAAAAAATTAATGGGCGAAGTAGCCGGCTGGAGGGCAGCTGATTCTACTGTAACCACCATTCCTGCATTACACTATATTGCTATTACTGCACAGGGCCGACCGGGAAAGGATAACAAGTATCGTTTAAGAATGCCATTACAACAAATAGACACTATGGTTAGCTGGGCAAAAGAAATAAATGCCCTTGTATTTGTAGATATTCAAGTAGGACATAGTACTGTAAAAGATGAGGTACTTACACTGGTAAAACATTTAACACTTTCCAATGTACATTTAGGTATTGATCCGGAGTTTTCGATGAAGGGCGGGGAAGTACCCGGTAAAAGAATCGGCACTTTCAGTGCGGATGACATTAATGATGCAATTGATATTTTAGCAGATCTGGTACGTAAAAATAATCTGCCTCCCAAAGTATTGATCATTCACCGTTTTACTCAGGGCATGATTACTAACTATGAGAAAATAAAAAAAGTACCTGAAGTGCAGTTGGTAATAGACATGGATGGCTTTGGCGATAAAATACTGAAACGTTCCACCTACCTGAGATATGTGCACAAAGAACCTGTGCAGTTCACCGGCTTTAAATTATTTTATAAGAACGATGTTAAAACGGCCAGCGGAATGTTTACTCCGGCTGAATTATTAAAATTTAAACCAAGACCGGTATATATCCAATATCAGTAAGCATTATTTGCTGCGGATGATGATGATTTTTTTTGAGTTTAGCCTCCTGTGATTGATTTTGGTAAATAGGCATTTCTTATATTTACCTGTATATTCAACCGCAATGCCAAACCTTAAACCTATACATGATCAAGTGGTGGCCATGCTTAAAGCAGGACTACCCTCATCACTCAGTTATCACAACATCAGCCACACGCTTGATGTAATGCAGCAATGTTATATCATTGCCACAGAAGAAGGCATTACAGATCATCAAACACTTTTTGAATTGCAGGTAGCTGCATTGTATCACGATACAGGATTTCTTTATGTGTATTATGGCCATGAAGAAAAAGGCTGTGATATAGCCAGAGAACAATTACCCGGATTTGGATTTTCGGCTGCAGCAATAGACCGTATTTGTGAGCTGATTATGGCAACCAAAGTACCACAGCGGCCTAATACCCATTTGCAGGAAATTATTTGTGATGCCGACCTGGATTATTTGGGCAGGGCCGATTTTTTTGAAACTGGAAATAATTTGCATCGCGAACTGATGGCTTATAATTTAATTAGCGGGAAACACGACTGGGAAGAAAGGCAATTACAATTTTTAGCATCACACGAATATTTTACTCAAACATCCAGACTGAAGCGGGGACCACTGCAGCTGGAATTCATAGCTCAACTGAAAAGTCAACGAAAAAATGCACAGTAATTATTATCATTAGAACAGCGAAATGAAACAAAAAAATTTTTGGTTACAAACACTGAACATAAGGCCGGATGAAGGGTGGTTGGTTAAAAAATTATTCTTCCTGCAATTTTTTCAGGGAGCAGGAATTGCTTTTTTCTTTACCGCATCCTTTGCACTTTTTTTAACCCGGTTTACAATTACAGAACTGCCCTGGGTTTTTATATACTCTTCTATTTTACTTTGGGTAACAGGTTTTATCTATTCAAAAATAGAACACCATTTTGCAATTAGTAAATTAGCCGTTATCATTACCATTTTTATGGCAGTAAGTATGCTGCTTTTTAGACTGGCTTTTATCTACATGAGTTCGGGCTGGTTTTTATACTGGATGATGGCATGGTTTAATGTACTGTACCTGCTGAATAATCTTGAATTCTGGGGACTATCAGCATTATTATTTGATGCCCGGCAAAGTAAACGACTTTTTGGAGTAATCAGTGCCGGAGATATTCCTGCCAAATTTATAGGTTACTCCCTGGCTTTGTTAACAGTACATTATATTGGCACTATTAACTTGCTATGGGTGGGTATTGCCTGCATGCTGGCTTCACTACCTTTTTTAATCAGCATTCGTAAATCAGGTATGCTGCAGGAAGGGCACCATCACCACAAACATGTACAGCATCACCATCGAAAACCCGGCGCAGACAATGTAAAAAAAATTGTATCCAAATTTTCGGGTAATACACTTATCAGGAGGCTATCATTTTTAAGCATCATCATTACAGGAAGTTTTATCATTACAAATTTTGCATTTTATGCAGGTGTAAAAGATGCTTTTCATGATGATGTTTCGCTGGCAAAATTTATTGCACTTTTTTTAGCTGTGGTTCGTATCATTGCGCTTGTGGTAAAAATGATTGTAACCGGAAGGCTGATCAATAATCTCGGAATCATTAAATCGTTACTGATTACACCTGTGGTAATGCTGTTACTGATCACTGTGATTGTTCTTACTCAGGATTTGCCCGGATATCAAAAACTCATTATTTACTTATTTGGTTGTACATCAATTGTAGTTGACATTTTACGATCGGCAATCAGCACGCCGGTATTTCTTACTATAATGCAGCCTTTGTCCAATCACGACAGATTAAGGGCTCACACTATAGTAAAAGGGATTATGGATCCATTTGCTTCCTTGCTCACCGGCATACTGCTGCTAGCGCTATTTCATTATCAGCATCAGGTAAATCTGCTCACGCTGTCGTATATCCTGCTTTTTATTTGTTTGTTGTGGATAATAGGTATTTACAGGATCAACAGTTCGTATTTGAAAACCGTTGTAAAAACACTCAGTAACAGGTATTTTAATCAGGATGATTTTTCAGTAACTGATTCGGGCACCACCGACTGGCTGAAAGAAAAAATAAAAACCAGTGCTGAAACAGAAGCCATCAACATATTAAACATGCTATATAAAGAAGGAGAAAAAATTTCACCTGATTTAATTCAAACAGCACTGGACCACCCATCGGAAAATGTACAATTTGCTGCTTTAAAAATGATGCAGTTCAAAGCATATCCCGAAGCAGTGAACTTACTGATCCCTCTTTTAAATAATAAAAGGAGTGCGGCTGTTGTAGCAGAAATAATTAAACTGCTTTGCAGAAATGAAGCCGATAATGCCATGATAATGCCTTATACAGAAAGTGAATTTTCGGAGATAAAACAGGCGGCACTGGAAGGCCTGTTTTATTACGGTAATGCCGAAAGTAAAACACATATCGGCTATCTGTTAAAAACCATGGCGGCTTCGGTTAAAACAGCCGACAGAATGATTGTTGCAGGTATTCTCAATGACCACAATAACAAAAAGGAGGTGGAAATGATTCATCAGCTGATGGATGATACTGAACATGAAGTTAGAAAACTGGCTTTTTTAGCAGCAGGCAAATCCGGCAATCACCAGTTATTACAGCAGCTGATACATAAAATCAACAAAGATGAAAATGATGTGATCACTGCACTTCATATTGCAGGAGAACATTCCATACCATACATAGCTTCTTATATAAGAAATGAAAAATGTACTACACTGCAAACTGAAAAATTAATTTTTTTGCTGGGCAGAATAGGCGGAAATGCAAATAAAATATTACTGGAATTATTGCATGAAAAACCGGAAACAGCAGCTCTTTTGGTAAAAGCATTATACAGAAGTAATTTTCACCCAGGGCAGGGCGGACAGGAAATATTTTATTCGGTGGCAAAAAACATGCTGCAGCAAAGTGCACTGCTGATATATATGCAAAACAGCCTGCAAAATAAGGCTGAGCAATATGGATTGCTCAGCAATTCTTTTGAACTGGAATTACAAACTTTAAGAGATGCATTACTGAATGTATTTGCCATTTTATACGGTCATGCTCATATCAATCAGGTGCGAACTGCATATGCGGCAGGAAAAAAAGAAAGTATCATTAACTCCATGGAGATCATAGACATTACCGTAAGAAAAGACCTGTCAATTCCATTCAATGTACTATTTGAACCGGGTAATATCACTGAACGCATGAATGACCTGCGAAAAAATTATCCGCCGGAATTCTTTAATGATGCCGCTGCTGTATTAACCAGGGTTTTAGCAGAAGGAATAACCCATTATAATAACTGGACTACATCATGCAGTTTATACATTACCAAAAAACAGACTCAAAGTGTGGAGCATCAACTGATTGCAAAATTTATCTCTGATGAAAATATTATGGTAAGAGAAACTGCGTTATATGCTGCAGAAAATGGATAACCGCTTAAAAATTATTTTATTTTTTAATCAATAATGATAACTTTATACAATGTCTTTAAATACCAATCAACAATTGCTGCTGTTAGAAAAAGTACTGTTGCTTAAATCGCTCAGTATATTTAAGGAAACCCCTGAAACAATTTTAGCAGAACTGGCTCCTTTGATGCAGGAAGATCAGGTAGAAAAAAATACAGTAATCTTTGAAGAAAATGAACCGGGAGATTGTATGTATGTGATTTTTTCAGGAGAAATAAGGATACATAAAGGAAAAACCACACTTGCAATACTGCATGAAAAAGAAGTATTTGGTGAACTTTCCTTGCTGGATGCAGAAACCAGAAGTGCTTCGGCTACAGCCAATACAGATTGCGTATTATTTAAAATAGATCAGGAGCCTTTTTACGAGTTGATTGATACCAGACCGGAAGTGGCAAGAGGATTTATTAAAATTTTGTGTAACCGATTAAGGCAGATCAATAAAAAAACAGCAGAGGAGAAGTAAATCCGGATTAATTAGCCACCAACCTGTCTTCTATTATTTTAAAATGTTGCTGTTTTAAAGGTCCCCGTAATAATTTATTTGTTGAAGTAAAATAATGATGCAGCTTAAAAAAATTAAACTGTACATGATTCCATTCATTTTCTTCCACAATAAAAAATCTGGATTTCCATTCTAAAAAAAGTGTTTGGGCGATTGGAAAAAAATCCTCCCGGCCTAAATAATCCAGATCAGCATCACAAATAACTTCTTCCAGTTTATTATAAGGTGTTTGTGGTATTTTAGTAGCCATTATCATTCCGCAAATTCTGTCAATTTGAAGGTTAGTTAATCCAAAGCCAGGCAATTCTTCCCTAACCAGCCTGCAGCCCGCCGCTTCATGTTCCTTGTAAGTAAATAAAAACCCACTGTCGTGGTAAAGGCAAGCCAGTTTTAAAAGCAGCAGTTCTTCAATATCAGTAATTTCTTCGGCAGCTGCTATTCTAATAGCCTGCGTTTCAACATCAATTGTATGAGTTACGGAGTGATAGCTAAGGTCTCTACCCAGACTTTTTTCCAGTTTGGCTAAAATCCGTTCACGAACACGGTCATATAAGGTTGGTTGCAACATTTGAACACAAGTATAAATAAAAAATAATTAATGTTATAACAATCATTTTATTGTTTACAAAACTGAATTTTTAAAAAAATAATGCCATTTATTGAAATAATACAATAGAAAGTTATACATTTGATTTTCAATACATTAGAATTAATGTACCGCGAAATCCAATCTTATATTTAATTCCGTCAAAAATCCTTTTTTTTATTGTTGCATTTTAATGGTAGCTTTTTTACCATAGTACATTATTGCAGCTGAAAACAGTTCTGTAAAAGCCATCAACCACTAAGTTATTTCTTTAAACCTTATACATGAAAAGTAAATCTACCTGCCTTACTTGCAAAACACTGTTTTGCCTACTATCTATTTTTTTGATTACATCATCATCCCGGGCTCAACAAGTAACCCAGATTTCCGACTATGTGATTTTTGGGGGCACTGCAACAGTTTTACCCGGACAAACAGCACCTGCAGCTCCAGGTTATGCCGTACAATTAGGTTCCAGTACTAATATACAGGGTGGTGTAATTGGAAGTAATAAACTCATTAAAACTACCGGTAGTGCTGTAATCAATACATCGCTGTACAGTAATGGAACGATAGTTTTAGCAAACAGTAATTCCGTTACAGGAAAAATAGCTGCAGGAAATACACCAACAGTCAGCGGCACTATTCTATCTGCAGGCTCTAATGCTGCAATAGGAGGTAATATCGATGTTAAAGGAAATATTGTAATTGGCAGCAATGGTACAGTTTCAGGTATTGTAACACATCCTTCCGGTACTACTTACAGCGGACCCGTACCTCAGGCAAATAATACGGGTACGCCTGCAATTCCTTTAATGCCCGTATTACCTGCCATTATAAATTTTCCGGCATACAAGGATATGGCAGATATAACCAATACGCAAACCATTACACCAGGCCTTTATGATGATATAAAATTGCCGGGTAACAAAACTCTTACTTTCAGTGGCACCGGTGTGTATGTATTTGATCTGATAGATAACAGCGGTACCAACAATTTCATTTTTGATTTTAAGAATAATCCAACGGGAACCATTAAGCTATATGTACACAACAATATTGAATTGTCCAAGATTAACGTAACCACCATTAATGGTGGCAGTGCCGGTAAAATTTTTACTGAAGTGCATGGCACAGGTTATGGCAATACCAAATACGCTTTTGATATAGCAAGCGGCTCTTCATCAGGTGCCATTACAAAATGGCTGGGAACAGTTTGGGCTCCCTATGCCGCAATAAATATTGGCTCGGGCACAGGAAACAGTCAAATAACCGGTGCATTGTGGAGTGGTACTCAGGTTAATATTCAAAATGGTGTAACCATTGTTTACTCTCCTTACAGTGAATGTACAGCGCCCAATGCCAATGCAGGACCTGATAAAGCATTAGATTTTGTGAATCCAACTACTTTAACAGGCTCTTCAACCACTTCAGGAGTAAGTTACAGTTGGCAGGCAATTAACGGAGGCGTTATTATTTCTCCTGCCAATGTTGCTACAATTACAGTATCTGCTGCAGGCTCCTATATACTTACTGTTACAGCAGCTGCAGGTTGTTCTACAAAAGATACTGCTATAGTAACCGGTAAAATAAATAATCTGATTGGTTCAGAATTATTATCCATAAATCAAAACTTTAATGGTAATAATACTCCATCTCCTTTCTTTGTTATACAGCACGATAGTATTATGATTGATATTATTGTTAAAGAGGGAAAACTTACAGAAACATTTAATCTGCTAACCACAGCAACTTATGGATTAACCAATATCATCAGTAATGGCAGCAGTAACTATATTATTACCGGATTATTTCCCATTGCAAAATTACCATTACTGAATGCACTGGATAATCTGATCGTATACATCAGACCTTATTATGCAGGTTTTAATAATAGCGGTTTGGTAAACTCAGCGGGAGACACTGCGATGTCCACCCATTTATTACGCAGTGGTTATGGTTTAAAAGGTGAGGGCATTAAGATTGGTGTGATTTCAGACAGTTATAATACCATTCTTTCCGGCTCTACTAATCCTGTTGCCAATACTGCTGCACAGGATGTGGCAAATGGAGACTTACCTGGTCCGGGTAATCCTGAAGGTAATCTTACACCGGTTCATGTAATTAAAGATTATCCTTTTAAACGTTCTGATGAAGGAAGAGGCATGTTACAGATTGTACATGATATTGCACCTAAAGCTGAACTGTATTTCCGCACCGGATTTATCAGTGCAGGTGATTTTGCAGCTGGTATTGATGAATTAAAACAGGCAGGGTGTAATATAATTGTTGATGATATTACTTTCATTACTGAACCATTCCTTAAAGATGGGGTAGTGGCCAATGCAGTAAACAATGCTGTGGCAGGAGGTACCACTTATTTTTCTTCTGCAGGTAATTTTGGCAATAAATCTTACGAGAATACATACACTCCTGTAGCAGCACCCGCAGGATTACCCGGTACTGCTCATAATTTTGGCGGCAGCGATATATATCAGAGTATAACACTTACACCGGGTGACTACACAATAGTTTTGCAGTGGGAAGATGATATTTATTCATTAGGACAAACTGCAGCAGGAGGCACCAAAAATGACCTTGATATTTATTTAACACCTAATACCAATGGAACCGCATTGTTTGGTTTTAACAGAAATAATACCAATGGCGATCCTATAGAAATAATGCCCTTTACTGTATCCACAACTACACAAACTAATATACTGATCACTAATAATACAGTGGGAAGCAATCCTGCCCGCTTTAAATATATTATTTTCAGTAAAGGTGGAGGCGTGGCTACATTTAATGAATATATCACCGGTACTTCTACCATCATTGGTCAGGCTAATGCTGCAGGTGCCATTACTGTTGGTGCAGCACGTTACGACAAAGTAACGCCTTACTATCCCGGCCCTTTAGTAAAAGAGTCTTTCTCTTCGGAAGGTGGTACTGTGGTAAATAATATACAAAGAAATAAGCCCGATATCATTGCGCCAGATGGTGGAAATACCACTGTAAACCTTGGTATTGATTATGACAATAATGGTTTTGCTAATTTCTTCGGTACTTCTGCCGCTGCACCACATGCTGCTGCAGTAGCAGCGCTGATAATGGAAGGCAAAAAGAAATTTTTGAATCAGGCGGTAACCTCACCTGCAGAAATTAAATCTTTACTGCAGTCCACTGCAAAAGACATGAATACACCGGGCTTTGATTTGGCCACCGGATTTGGTTTTATTAATGCAGATTCTGCCATGCGCACATTTGCTAAACCCGATCCTGTAATTGAACATTTGATAGTACCACAATCAGTAACACCCGGACAAACACCATTTACATTAACAGTAACCGGACAAAATCTTAGCTCCAACACCGTAATAGAATTCCGCGGAGAGCCAATACCAACTACTATTTTAAATTCACAGGAAGCCAATGCACAAATACCTGCATTTACCGGTAATCCTTCTATTAATGCTTACACACCGCCGCAAACCAACAACCTATTAGATGGTGGTTCAAGCGACAGTTTATATTTCTTTAGTACTGTAAAAAAGAAAATCACAGTTACTGCTGATAACAAAACCAAAAAATACGGACAGATACTTCCTGAGCTAACTGCATCAGTATTAGTAGATGATGTACCCTTACAAAGCACTACTTACAACTTAAGTGATCTTGGACTGGATACTGCTCACCTGCATCTGTTAACTTCTGTAAATGCCACTACTAATGTGGGTACATATCTGATTACACCATCAAGACCATTTGATCCGGCCAATACGGCAGAAATAGGATTACAGGAATTATATACCTATACATTTAAAGCAGGTAATCTAACTGTTGAGAAATTACCACTTACAGTAAAAGCACAGGATATTACTGTAACCTACGGACAAAAAATTCCTAATACTCAATTTACCTATACGTTTGATGGTACTAATATCGAAGATTCGGTAGCATTGCTGAATAGCATTCAGGCAGAACACCAAACGGAAATAGCTAAAGATATACTGGGCAATGATATTCTGGGTTTGGTTAACGGACAAGCAGTAACTATCGTAAACGGTCAAGCTATCCCAATTGTTAACGGACAAGCAGTAACTATCGTAAACGGACAAGCAGTGACTATCGTTAACGGACAAGCGATTCCAATTGTTAACGGGCAGGCTATTACCATTGTAAACGGACAAGCGATTCCAATTGTAAATAATCTTACCGCACCACAAATTGAGAACCTGAGTACCCTCACTACCACGCCTGTAGTTGAAGGCAGCAGAAAAGTATACAACAAAACTTTAGTGAACGGAGTGTATGTTACCGACTCTACCAATGTAGTGGATATTACACAGGAATCTATTTTGAAATTCGGCAGTAACTCGGCACAAACCAATATGCTGAATGCAGTATCTCAAACTACACCAAAAGGTATGGTGGATATTGAATCTTATACCAACGGACAGGCGGTAACCATTGTAAACGGACAAGCAGTAACCATTGTAAACGGACAAGCAGTAACGATTGTAAACGGTCAGGCAGTAACTATTGTAAATGGACAGGCTGTGACAATTGTAAACGGTCAGGCTATACCAATTGTTAACAGCCAAAACAGAACCGCGGTAGTAATAAATGACAGTGAAATTGGCCAGGGATTAAATCAACTGAAATCATTGAATTTGCTCACAGGATTAGATGCCGGCGAACAATTCATTATTCCCGGCACATATGTGGAAGACAATTTCAGCATTACCCATGTAGCAGGTATAGTAACAATTTTGCCTGCACCGGTAACTATAACTGCCACAGCAGCACAAACCAAGGTATTTGGTACTGCAGATCCGGTATTTACTTATACAAACAATGCTGGTTTAATTGCTGCTGATTTCACTGGAAATTTAGGTCGTGATGCAGGTGAAAATGCAGGCACTTATGGGTACACATTAGGCACACTTTCGGCAGGCGCCAATTATACCTTATCACTTTCTACTGCCGAGCCTGTTTCCAGTTTCAGCATTACTGCAAAACCAGTAATCATCACACCTGATGCCGGACAAACTAAAGTGTATGGCAGTGCAGATCCGGTATTTACTTTCACTAATGATGCAGGTTTAAATGCAGCTGCTTTCACAGGAAAATTAAGCCGCACTTCGGGTGAAAACACAGGCACATATACCTATCTATTAGGCGATCTTTCTGCAGGCACAAACTATACTTTATCACTATCTTCAGTACAACCTGCTGCCAGTTTTGCAATTACAGCAAAAGCTGTTATTATCACACCTGATGCAGGTCAGTCTAAAGTGTATGGCAGTACAGAACCGGTATTTACATTCAGCAATAATGCTGGTTTAACTGCAACCGGCTTTACAGGCGCAATAGGAAGAGTTGCCGGCGAAAATACTGGCACCTATGCTTATACCCTGGGTTCACTTTCTGCAGGTACAAACTATACATTATCACTATCTGCTGTTATTCCTGCACCAAGCTTTGCAATAACTCTTAAACCTGTATTGATTACTCCAATAGCAGGCCAGACTAAAGTATATGGCAATACAGATCCCGTATTTACATTCATTAATAATGCAGGATTAAATGCAGGTAACTTTACCGGTGCTCTGGCAAGAGTTAGCGGTAATTCAGTGGGCAACTATGCATATACGCTGGGTACGCTTAATGCAGGTACAAATTATAGCTTGTCATTAGCTGGTACCAATACATTCGCCATTACTAAAGCTCCGTTACAGGTTAAAGCAGATGATAAAGTAATCTTTAAAAATGATCCTTTACCGGTATTTACTTCAACATTGGCAACATTAAAATACACCGATAACCCGACTGTTACATATACAATTAGCCCATCTTGTACAGGAGCTGCAGGACTATACAGTATCATTCCTTCAATCAGTGGTTTTGCCAATGCAGGTAATTATAGTATGAGCTATATCAATGGCAAATTGTATATCAATCCAAAAGGAACGGGTGCTTTAAAACTGGTAGCAGAACTGGAATGTGTTGAAGAAATTGTTACCCCTGCACCTGGACAGTTGAAATACATAGCACACTTTGAATGTCATAATTATAATACTACTCCTGTATTTATTGCAGCAGGCTCTGTAAATAATAAATTAACCTCAACAGGTACATTCAATGGCACTTCATTACCGTCAGTATTTGCCCCGGGAGAAACCTATTTTGATATTCCTTTTGATGGCGTGTCTTTAAGATGGGATATTAAATCTTACGATGGGTCTACATTAAAAACCACTTCGGCTACTGCCAGCAGTGCTTCTAACCGTTGTACAACTATTTTAACACAACGAACAATACAGATAAATGAAGAAACATTGGATGGCAGTATTCTTAAAAATACCACTGTTAAAACCAGTGCCGCCACAAATGCCGCTGCTACTATAACAACACCGGTAAAAGTTACGGCTGCGGTAACTGTAAACAATAGCAATGCATCCAGTAAAG
>JBAXET010000093.1:0-12427 GCA_037140275.1 Ferruginibacter sp.
GAATCTGCTATAAAGAATCATATTGAAACTTATCCCCCTGCCCGCAGGCAAATACAGTATCGTTCATACCACCCAGGTCATTGAAATGAACGAACATCCCACTAAAGCATTAAAAGAAAAAAAAGACTCCTCTATTGCCATAGGTTTTTATTTACTGGCTTCCGGCAAAATTGACGCCTTTATAAGTGCGGGCAATACCGGCGCTATGATGGTAGGTTCTTTGTTCAGCATAAAAGCCATTGAAGGTGTATTACGGCCTACTATTGGCGCCTATATGCCCCGGGAAGATGGCAGTTTAGGCTTGCTGGTTGATGTAGGACTGAATGCTGATTGCAAGCCTGAAAACCTGAATCAGTTTGCAGTACTTGGATCCCTGTATGCAAAACATATTTTAAATTTCGAAAACCCAAGGGTTGGATTGGTTAATTTGGGGGAAGAAGAAGGCAAAGGTAATTTACTGGCCCAGGCCACTTACCCACTGTTGAAAGAAAATAACCAGATCAACTTTATAGGCAATATTGAAGGACGCGATTTACTGATTAATAAAGCTGATGTGCTGGTATGTGAAGGATTTACAGGTAATGTAGTGTTGAAAATGGCTGAAAGTATTTATGATATTGTAAAGCGCCGCAACATACACGACGAACATTTTGACCGCTTTAATTTTGAACAATATGGAGGCGTACCCGTTCTTGGGGTAGCCAAGCCAGTTATTATAGGACATGGCATCTCTCATACCACTGCATTTAAAAACATGATTCGCATTGCTCAACGAATGATTGAAACCAATTTGCTGGAAAAAATGAAGGACAGCTTTATTGGGCAAGCTTAAAATCATCTCCCCCCTAATTGTATAAATCAACATTCTTTTACTGCTTATATTAAGTAATAAAAAGGAATATTGGACTGCCACTACAACTCGGCAGAATTGTCATTTATAACATTCCAAAATTCATTTTATTTTCCATTTTTTGGATTTTTTTCCATTTATTATACATATAAAAATACAATCAATACTCATGTAATTGATTTACAACAATTTTTGTTTTGGCATGATTGTCGTAAATAGGAACAAATCTGTTAACGAACCAACTACAGTATTTAATTTATACACCCTTTGTGAAGCATATAAGATTCAATATTGTAAAATATATTGAATCTAATCCTACATCAGAAGAACTTAACAAACCAAGCATGGTAAAAGAAAGATGACCACCTTATTAAGGTGGTTTTCTTTTTTAATACCTGAAAATTACGCACTACTGATGTTATAGTGTCTATATAAAATTTATGAGCCCAAAAGAACTAATTCAAAACTGGATCAGTGCCTTTAATACTGCCGATATCAGTACGCTGACAGATTTATATCATGATAATGCAATCAATCATCAGGTAGCCAATATGCCTGTGGTTGGAAAATTGGCTATTCAACAGATGTTTATTAAAGAATTTACTTACTCAATGAATGTATGTATCCCCGAAAATATTTTTGAAGACAAGGAATGGTGTATTGTAGAATGGAAGGATCCAAATGGTTTGAGAGGATGCGGCATTTTTCATGTACAGGAAGACAAGATAATTTATCAAAGAGGCTACTGGGATAAATTATCTTTTCTGAAGATGCACAATATCAACCAATAAAAAATGCCCGTATCCGGGCATTTGCTAACTGTCATTTTTTAAATTAAAAACTAATTCTTACACCACCCAATACATTCAGTCCGTATACTTCATAATTGTGCCAGCGTTCGTATTTACTGTTGAAAATATTATTTACATCCAGCCAGGCGCTGAAAGTTTTATTTACTTTAAATTCAACACCTGCACTTAGATCGGTTCCGCCACTGAATTTTTTGGCCGTATTACCTTTGGTGATATAATCTCCTCCGCCAAACATATAAAAATCACTTTTAAGCAATACCTGTTTAAATGCCCACCAGCGTAAGGATGCAGTCAATTCCATTGGCACCGTATTCCATGCATGAGTATTGGTATTAAAACCGGTATATCCATTTAATGTTAATCCTGTGGTAAGGGTGAATTTATCCTGATTGATATAGCTAAGATCGCCATGTACACGTAAATTATTCCCCTTGCCTTCATATACTACTTTAAATGCCTTGCTGTCGGTTGCAGTATCATTTATAAATAAAGGGAAGTTAGTGTAGCTGATAAAGCCCACTTTGGCACTAAAATTAAAATGTTTTCCCATCGTGGCTTTTATACCACCATAGTATTCCACTTCCTTTGTATTGGTTTGTGCAGAAAGAGTAAGCAGATAAGGATTTACTGCAGCCAGATTATGAAAAGTATTTTTTCTGTAGGTACCCACCCAGCCTGCCTGTATCAGTAACACATTTTTCTTTAATTGCCCTTCTGCATAAACATTGGGCAACCAAACAAATTTGCCATTATCCCATGTAGGAGTTATCCCTCCGTGAATGCTCAGCCTTGGTGAAGTAAATGCCAGTGATGGCATTACCTGAAATACATTATTATTCAGTTTAACATTGGATACCAGATTTTTTGAAGTGTAAGAAGTAATATCCGCCTTACCTTCTATCAGCAATGCAAAGACGTCACCAAAATGTTTTTCAATGGGGGCATCCACAATGATGGAGCTTTCGCTAACCTTATCTTTATTTACAAAATTATTTACAGTAATATTTGGATTATACTTTATACCGAAGTCGCCCACTGTTGTATTTCTGACACCTGCTTTTAGCGTGATATTCTGAAACTGGTTTCGGATACTGTCTTTTTTATAATTATACAGCGTATGATCGTATCCGTATAAATAAGTATCATGCTGATTGAAATTTATACTACCATACCCTTCGTTTTTTGCCGTAAAAAAACTACCTGTTGCCTTTACATTCATATCAGCATAATCCTGGTATTTGATCTTCCCTTTTGAAGCAATATAATCAGCATACAAATTCAGCATACTTTTTTTACCATCTCCAAAACTAAACCCAGCACTTACATAAGGGGTGGAGAAATTACCAAATCCTGCTTTTAAATAATTTCGGAGTCCCAGATATAAATTGGTGTCCTGCTGCAAAGCCAGCGGTTTTAAAGAAATGGGTTGGTAAGAATAAAATAAATTCTGAGCAGGCACTGTATAATTCATTTTAGGCTTACCGGTATCGGCAGAGATATGCGACGCTGTTAAATTTATTTTTACTGCATTTCTCAATACGGGCCTGTACGACGAAGTGATATCAACAGTAGATATTTTTTTTGTAGTATCCTTTTGAGCAAATACAAATACACTCAGCATACAGCATACTGCAGTAATATAATACCTGGTATAAGCGATTGAATTTGGAGCTTTTATTTTCATGTTATTACTTTCAGATTGAATGATGGATTATTGATTAACTTTTGAACCCGCCTTTTCTTCTTCAATGGCTTTATCTAATTTTTGTTGTGCTTCATTTTTGAGCTCAGGAATTACAGAATTTTTAGCCACACTTTCGTAAGTGGCTTTTGCATTAAAGTAATCTTTCTGCTGCATAAAAATATCGCCCAGTAAAATATAGGCTTTGGTTACCCAGTTATCATAAGATCCTGTTTCTTTAATTACAGTCATAGCTGATTTTTCGGCTGCAGTATAATTGGCGGCAGTAAACTGACAATGGGCAATTTCAAATCGGGCTTCAGCACCCCATATCGATTTATTGATAGCCGCACATGATTTAAAGGAACCAATAGCTCCTGAACAATCATTATTCAATTGCTGCGATTTACCCAGCACTAAAAATGCCCCAGCCTTATCATCGGTGCTGATTCCTTTTTTAGTGAGCAGGGTTTTGGCAGTTTCGTTTGCAGTGGAATAATCTTTTAACAAATACTGGCAACGTACCAGGCCTCTTAAGGATTCTAAAATATTATCCTGATTGGCAGAACCTGTAAGCAGCGATTCGAAATATTTTTTTGCGGCAGCATACTCTTTCAATTCAAAATAATTGATCCTTGCTGATTCCAGTGTAGATTTTTCAAAATACCTGTTCAGCCCTTTAGCATTTACATAATCATAGCCCGTTAATGCATTTTTATAGTCCTTCGCTTTCAGGTAACATTCACTGCGGTAGTAATTAGCTTCAAGTGCAAATGAACCATTAGGGAACTGGCTCAGGTAATTATTAAAGCCTGCAATAGCAGCGGCACAATCGTTGGCATTGTATTTTAATTCAGCTGCAGTATAATTCAGAGAATCTGCTTCAGACACAGAAATGTTTTTGCCGTTCTTACGCATCAGCTCCACGTAGTCGTTAGGGTGCCCTTCTTCCACATAAATACTTTTTATATTATCCAAGGCATCATCAGCTTCCGGCGATTGCGGGTATTTTTGTATGAGCGCCTGATAATTTACCAACGCATTTTTATTGTCGTCGATATTATAATAGCTGAGTCCTAATTTTAAATAGGCTGCAGGTTTAACACCACCGGCATCAGCTGCATTTAAAATATTATTTAAATAAGGAATGGCCTCTCTGAATTTTTCATCTGCCATATAAGTATTAGCTATTTCCATATTTACATCAGTAACCAGATTGCTTTTAGGATACAGACGGGTTAAAGTATTCAGCGTTTTCACTTTATCAGCGGAACTCTTTACCCCGGCAATCATTGCTTTTTGAAAATAGGCATAATCACTTTGCGGCAATGCATTGCTGATCACATTATCGTACATGGCATTCGCTTTACTAAAATCCCTGTTCATAAAATAACAATCTGCACTGCGCACATATGCATCCTGATCCATTGCAGCCGAAACCACCGTTACCGATTTGGTTACCTGTTCAAAATAAGTGAGTGCCTGTTTAAAATTTTCTTTCTTCATCCAGCAATAACCCAAATTATATTTTGCTGCTGCCGGGCTGGCTTCACCCTGTGCCGGAGCTCCGCTTTGAAGGTACAGGCTGAGGTAACGTATGGCTTCATCAAATTTTTGATTTCGTAATGCGATCTCCCCTTTCCAAAAATTGGCATAAGGCGTTACAGCACCTGCATTAGGATCTGCTAATACTTTAGTCAGCAATTCATCAGCCTTTGTAGTTTGCTGATCAGTTAAATATTCAATAGCCTTACCAAATAAAATACGTGGATATACTTTTTGCATAGCAGCTGTTGGCTTGCCTAAAGACTCGTATAAACTAAGGGCATCAGTAAAATTATTGGTATTGGCCAGTAAGCCTACCAGCAATTCTTTGGCTTCTGTTTGATATTCGGACGATGGATAATCATTCAAATATTTCTTTAGCTCATTTAATGCAATATCCTGATAGCCCAATTCATACGATAATTTAGCATAGATAAATCGGGAAACTTCCTGCTGTTTGGCATTGCTGTTATTAAAGGCACAATATTGAAATGCATTTCTTGCATTGGCTTTTTGATTGGTGCGTAAATAACAATCCCCTAACAAATACATACTGTTTTGACCTAAGGAATCTTTTTGTCCGCTCAATTGCTTAAACCCTTCGATAGCCTTGTTCAGCTGATTGGCCTGATAATAACAATAGCTCAATTCGTACAAAACCTCTTTATCTACTTTATCGCTCTTGCTAACATAATATTCCAGCAAGGGTAATGCCTTAGAAAATTCTTTTCGCTCAAAATGCAGTTGCCCCATCAGTAACTGCATTTCTTTTTCATAATACAATGTTCCGCCTCTGGCCAAAACACTTTCACCATAACGTAAGGCATCATCTTTCTTGCCCTGGAAATAATATATTTCGGCAATATAATAAGGCACTACGCCTTTGTATTCGTCTTTTGTTTCTACCAGATTAAAAGCTTTTAAGGCTTCTGTATACTGGCGGTCGTAATAACTGATAAACCCGAAGTAGTAATTAGCCGCAAAATAATATTTATTACCGGGCAGCTGGTGTATTTCATTAAATAATGGTTTTGCCTGAGCAAACTGTTTCAGGTTGAAATAACAATAGGCCTTTTCAAATTTGGCATCAGCAATTTCTTCATTGTTTAAATTATCGAGCCCTGCTCTTTCATAATAATTGATGGCATCATTAAAATCTTCTTTAGTAAAATAGTATTTAGCCAGATGGTAGCTCATCAGCTGACGGCGGGGTTCGTTGGCCACCACATCAATATATAATTTTGCCTCATCTTCGGCTATGGGTTGCTGCAACTTTAATTCGCAAACAATGTAATAATAGTCAACATCATCGTTGATATAGGTATGATCACTGATGGTATTATTGGGCAAAGCAGCTTTAAGCTCTTTCAGCAACGGATACGCCAGTGCGAACTGTTCTTTTACAAATAACTCTTTGGCATCCTTATATTTTTTTTCGCTATCGGTTACCGTATGTGTAGGCTGTGCGGCTGCTGTAAAAAAGAGCCCTGCTGAAAATAACAGGGTAATTAATTTGTATTTTATCATGGTGGTAATTTCGGGCATTTATGCCTGTTGTAAAATTAACTATATTGCCAGTTCTTCAAATACTGTTCCAGTTTTATTGTGAATAAGTGGATAACTGTTGTAAGCTAAACGAATGTACTTTTGTTTGGCTGTTAAGGATTTGATAAAATTGCAGCACGAAATACAATTACTTTTTTAAAAGAAACAACAATGAGAAAACTACTCTCTACCAAGTACTCTGCCGGCGCCTTTAATACAGCTATGTTGCTGTTGCGTTTAGGCATTGGCATTTTGATGATGATGCATGGTTACGATAGGCTGGTGCACTTTGGCAATTACCAGCACGACTTTACCAATTTTTTAGGAATTGGAAGTACAATGAGTCTGGCTTTGGTGGTATTTGCCGAATTCTTTTGTTCGTTGTTTATTATTTTGGGCTTATTTACAAGGCTTGCTACTATACCACTGATCATTGCCATGTGTGTGATTTATTTTAAAGTGAACGACGGTCATGTATTTATAAAAAGTGAGAATGCCCCGCTTTATTTAATCAGTTATCTGGTATTATTATTAATTGGCCCCGGAAAGATCAGCGTTGACAGCATGACGGGGAAATAAAATTTTACAAATGTTTGTAACAGAAACACAAGTGCGTATTCATTATGCTTTAACCGACCAAATGGGTGTGGTATATTATGGCCACTATGCACAATTTTATGAAATAGGCCGTACCGAATCTATCAGGCAAATTGGTTATACTTATAAAGAGATTGAAGCTTTGGGTATTATCATGCCGGTAGTGGATATGCACAGCCGTTTTTTGAGGCCTGCCAAATATGATGATCTGATCACCATTAAAACCAGCATTAAAGAAATGCCTGCTCATCATAAAATCATTTTTCATTCTGAAATTTATAATGAGCAGGACGAGTTATTAAATACCGGTGAAACCACGCTTTTCTTTATTGATGCCAAAACCATGAAGCGGAGCGAAATGCCTCTGCCGCTGAAGGAAAAGCTGATGCATTATTTTCCAATGAACAGTGAACAATGATCAATTAACAACGAAAAATGAACAATATCTTCCGACAGTATGCTATTCCTTTTACAACATAACTTGCCGAAAAAGACATTGTTCATTGTTAATTATTAATTATTAATTATTAATTATACTTATTACACCCTGTGATGATCTCCCTTCCATTTGGTAATGGCTTCCTTAATTTGTTTTGGAGATAAATTGTCATCAACTGCTTTTTTTGCAAGTTCTACAAACTCTTCATCATCTGCAAAGCGCAAAGCGATAATTTGCCCTATATGCAAACGGCTGTCGAATGGTTTTCCCGTAGCAATAAAATGACGGAAATTGCCTTCCGAACGGATGGCCCTGTCCTGTGCTTTTAAAGAGAATACTCTGGAAAACCACAAAGCCAGTACAACTGCTACTGCAAGTGCCAGTTCAGCAGCAGCACTCAACCGGCCATAGCCGGCTCCTATTGCTTTAAAAAGATGAATGGCACTTATTACAAGTGCAAATAATACCAATGAAAAAGCTACAAAGTGAAAACCGGGTACCAACCGGCTATGATTTTTAAAATTTTGTTCTGCCATGATTGATGTTTTTAAGTTATAATTTAGATGGAGCAAGCTACTTTAAAATATCCAGCAGTTTCCACATTTTTTCTCTCACAGTTCCCGGGTTACCGTCAAAATTATTTACAATAAATGAAAAAGTATATTCATTGCCGTTTTTAGCCTTTATATATCCCGTATAACTTCTAACCCCATTAATATAGCCATCTTTCATTTTAATGCCGTTCATTTCGGGCAGGTCGTAATAAAAAGAAGAAAACCAGGGCTGCTGTTTGGCATATTGCATTACGGTAACCAGCGCATTGGTGGTAATACGATTGGCCGGAGATAACCCACTTCCATCAATAATATTCAAGGCCGATTTTTCAATACCTCTTTTACTCCAGAAATCTTTTATAATGGCAATACCTGTATCGGTTGACCCATTCTTCATTTTTTCATACGCAATAGTTTTTACAAATGCTTCTCCAAACAGATTCACGCTCTTTTTTAAAAACCAGTAATTGATGCTGTCGAGTGAAGGAGAAAGTACCGAATCAATAATATGTGTTGCCATATGCCGCTCTGTATTATACAGCAATCTTTCCATTGAAGAATAACTGGTTCCCTTAAAACTAATGTTATGCTTACGCAAATAACCTAATAATTCTTCCCCTATTATTTTGGATGGATTAGGCATACTGCCTTTAATGGCAAAAGGTTTTTGCTGCAGCGGTACTGTTCCGCTGGTAGTAATCACATTTGAAAATGGAGCGGTATAAATGTAGGCATTATCACCACTGCCCGGATTTCCTGTACGGGTAGTATTGTTGTACACCACATCAAAAATAAAAGGCTTTACCGAAGTAATAGCCGCAGGAAAACCAACCTTAATATCAGGTTGAAAAAATATCTCATACTGATTTTCACGCCAGTTTACTGCAAAACAACCAGCCCCGTAATAATTGCCTATATCCTGCCATATCCAGCCATCCGGTATTATTGCAGTGCCATATAAATAATCCTGTATCACCAGGTTTTCGCCAAAATTATTAAAGCCATTTTTTTTCAGCGTATTTAAAACGGTTTTAAAAAAACTACTGTCGCTTGTATGCTGCCATCTTGCACTACCCAATGTGGGATCACCACTTCCTATAATGAACAAACATCCGGCATCGCTTTTATCTGCTTTGGAAGAGTAATCTTTTCCTATATAAGTGGTATAACGATATTGTTTGCCTAACAATTCAAATGCACTGGCACTCGTAACCACCTTTTGGCAACTGGCAGGGGCTAATCCAATTTGTGCATTTTTTTCCACAATTGCTTTTCCCGATTTGCTCTCCACCACATACATACTGATGATGGCATGTTTGAACTGCACATCCGCTTCCAGATTTAGCAAAGCCGTATTCAATTGTGCAGTAATATCCTGTGCGAAAGAAAAAATAGTCCATAATAAACTTATACCCAGCAATATTATTTTCATACCAATAATTATCTTGCACTAAAATTACTCTTTTAAACTTTATAATGACACAGGCAAGCATCATCACCATTGGCGACGAACTTTTAATAGGACAGGTTATAGATACCAACAGCTCCTGGATGGCGCAGGAATTGAACAAAGCCGGTATTCGTGTGGTCCGAAGAGTGGCAGTAGGTGATGTTTGGGATGAAATATGGCAGGCGCTGGATGAAGAAAGCAAACATGCGAATATTATTTTAATCACCGGTGGCCTTGGGCCAACTGCCGATGATATTACCAAGCCATTATTATGTAAATATTTCGGTGGAAAATTAATTATTGATGAAGGCGCCAAACAAAATGTAGTGGATATTTTCAACCGCCTTAACCGGCCGATGATAGCACGTAATTTAATGCAGGCCGAAGTGCCTGATGTGTGTACCGTAATTCCAAATAAAAGAGGCACCGCGCCCGGCATGTGGTTTAGCAAAACAAATGCCAATACACAGGAAAACACGGTATATGTAAGTATGCCCGGCGTACCCCATGAAATGAAAGGTATGATGGAGGATTATGTAATTCCACAACTGAGCAGTGAGTTTACACTGCCGGTGATACTGCACCGCACTTTATTAACCGCGGGAGTAGGAGAAAGTTTTTTAGCAGAAATGATCAGTGATTTTGAAACTGCCTTACCTGCTCCTATCAAACTGGCCTACCTGCCCAATTATGGTATGGTGCGTTTAAGACTTACCAGTTCCGGATTTGATGCAGCAGTAATTGAACAGGAAGTTAATGAACAGTTTATGCAGTTGCAGTTGTTGGTTAAAGATTATTTAGTTACCAATGAAGATGAACCCATGGAAAAAGTGGTAGGTAAATTATTATTGGCCCAAAATAAAACCATGTGCACTGCAGAAAGTTGCACCGGTGGATATATTGCTCATTTAATAACCTCCATTGCAGGTTCCTCGTCATTTTATGATGGCAGCGTGGTGAGTTATTCTTATGCGGCTAAAGAAGATTTGCTGGGAGTAAGCAATGAAACCTTAACCAGTAAAGGGGCAGTAAGTGAAGAAGTGGTTACCCAAATGGCTAAAGGCGCTTTGCAGCATATAAAATCCAACTATGTAATTGCGGTGAGTGGTATTATGGGGCCCGGCGGAGGCATGCCCGAAAAACCTGTAGGCACTACATGGATTGCAGTGGGTGATTCCAATAGAATCATCGCTAAACGACTTCATTTTCGTTTCGACAGAGCCAGAAATATACAACTTACTGCTACCACAGCGCTCAATATGCTGAGGCAGTTTATGCTGGAGGAGGAATAGTCGATAGTCGATGGTCCATAGTTATAGCAGTATTATGGTTAAATTGCTTTCAATAATTTAGCATCGATACTTTTCACTGGAACACTAAAAAAATGGGGAGAATATCTGTATATCAATTAGAAGTTCAGAAAACCCTGACTATACAACCCAACTACCAGGCCATGGACCATCGACCATCAACTATGGACCATCGACCATCAACTATTTTACTTACTTTTGCCTTGCCAGAACAACGATTGTTAACACTTAAACTTTTTTATGAGTGTAGTAGATTTAGTAATGCCCAAACTGGGTGAAAGCATCATGGAAGCCACCATTTTAAAGTGGCACAAAAAACCGGGCGATTCCGTTAAGCAAGACGAAACCGTACTGGACATTGCTACCGATAAAGTAGACAGTGAAGTACCCTCTACTGCCGAAGGTGTTATTGAAACCGTTTTATTCAATGAAAATGATGTGGTGCCTATTGGTGCAGTAATTGCCACTATTCGTGTTGGTGCTAATGCGGCGGTATCTAATAATCAATCCACTCCTGCACCACAACCACAGTATGAAGAAGCCAGGCTGGTGGAAGAAATTCCTTATACGCCAACAGCAACCATTAATCCTAATGTAACTAATACAGGCAATAATAAAATTAGATTTTATTCTCCATTGGTATTAAATATTGCACAGGAAGAAGGCATCAGTATGACTGAGCTGGAAAATATTGCAGGCACCGGACAAGATGGAAGGGTGAGCAAGAAAGACATACTGAATTATGTTGCCGAAAAAGCCGGAAGCCAAAAGCTGAAAGCTGAAAGCCAAAATGCACAGGGAGTAACTGTACTTGCAAACGACCAGCAACCAGTATCCGGTATCCAACATCAAGCATCCAGCAACCATCAAACACAAACTTCTTACCAGCCACCTGTTGTATTTACAGGCAACGTGGAAATTATAGAAATGGACCGTATGCGCAAACTGATTGCCAAACATATGGTAGACAGTAAAAATACCAGCGCACATGTAACCAGTTTTGCAGAATGTGATGTTACCGGCCTGGTAATGTGGCGCGAAAAAATAAAGAAAGATTTTGAAAAACGTGAAGGCGAAAAAATAACTTTTACACCGCTCTTTATTGAAGCCATTGTAAAAAGTATAAAAAAATACCCCATGCTGAGCAGCAGTGTGGATGGCGACAAAATCATTATTAAAAAAGACCTGAATATAGGTATGGCTACTGCCCTGCCCAATGGCAATTTAATTGTACCTGTAATTAAAAATGCCGATCAGCTAAATTTAACCGGCTTAACCAAACAGGTGAATGGCTTAGCCAATGCTGCACGCAACGGTAAATTAAAACCTGATGATACCACCGGCGGCACATTTACATTAACCAATGTAGGTACATTTGGAAGTATTATGGGCACCCCCATCATCAACCAGCCACAGGTTGCCATTATGGCTGTAGGAGCCATTAAAAAACGCCCGATGGTTATTGAAACACCTCAGGGCGACAGTATTGCCATCCGCCACATGATGTACATTTCTTTAAGTTACGATCACCGAATTATTGATGGTGCACTGGGCAGTACATTCCTGAATGCTGTAAGTAAAGAATTAGAGAATTTTGATACTACCAGAATGATTTAATAAAAATATTTTTGATTAGAACAGGGG
>JBAXET010000094.1:0-12224 GCA_037140275.1 Ferruginibacter sp.
CAATAATTTAATATTATCATTTGCTTTTAATCCGCTTACAGTAACCACCTCACTGGCAGGATTAGGGAATACACTTACTTTAATTCCCTGTCCGTTAGCCAATCTTACAACAGAACTGTATTTAAAATTACCATTATTGTCTACAATTTTTAAACGGTAATAAGTATTGGTGGAAGAAAGACCAGCTGCATCGTTAAAGGTATAGGAGTTAGATGCCTGACCTTTAGCATTTACTTTACTGATAGCAGTAAAATTGATGCCATCATAACTTCTTTCCACGTTATAATAGGCCGCATTGATTTCAGTAGCGGTTTGCCATTGCAATAAACCACTGTTGCCATTTTTTTGTGCGTTGAAAGCGGTAAGGTTTACTGGTAATACTCTGGAAACAAGATTTGTGAAGAAATTATTTACTTGTGTTGCTGTAGATGTTGTATTGCTTAACGAGATATACCTTACAGCACCAGATCCACTTTCACAAGGGAAATAGCCAAGGGATGTATTTACATCATCCCTAAAAAATACAATTGGATCTGTTCCATTAGATGCAAAATAACCAGCAGTATCATCATAACCGCTCAATGCAATTGACCCATCAATATAAATATCTAAAAGTTTAGTAGTGCCATTTCTAACAAGAGTAATTAAATAATACTGACCTGCATTCAAAACAGCTCCGAAATTGGTAGCAGAAGGAAAACCTGGAAGTCCAGTAACATGTGAAAGTGTAGCAGTTAAACCAGTAAGATTGCCAGTATTGTCTTTAGTATATAATCCATTGTCCGTTAAGCCATTTGAAAAATCAATCAATTTTTGGTATTGAAAAGCACCCAATAGATAGTTGGTAATCCTATACAGTATGTGGATAGTGTAATTACCTGCAATAAGATTGCCAGTATTAGGAAACGAAAACCCATCATTTTGATTGAATAAAAAAACAGGTTTAGCAGTACCAGATATACCTAAGGAGGTGCTAATCACTTCTGTGCCATAGCTACCAGCAGTTCCTGAAGGAGCAATAGCACAAGATGGATCAAAAACCTCTACTAAAGCAGGGCCACCTATAGTAGAATCATTAAAATTGCCATTAAACTGATACACATGTTGAGAAAATCCAAAAACAGATACAAATAGTAAAGAGATTGATAGTAAGGTTGTCTTCATAATACTTTCTTTTAATCAAATATAATATTTTTTATAACATCTGTACATTCTTCCTGTATTAATTTAATAATATACCTCTTACATATTTTAAAACAGGGTTTATTAGAAAACAAATAGTTTTAGAAGTAGATTCAACATTAACTGTTAATGCATTGGCTCATACTATATAACTATTCTGAACTGTTATTTAACTAACAGATGCTGATAATAAATTTTATGCAGCCTGTTGGTAACCCGTATTTTAAAAGCAATAATAATACCAGTATTTGATCGTACAATATCCATTTATACCCAATTTTTAAGCGCTTTACGCATCTTATCTTTTTATTTAATTCATTTTAATTGTATTATATTTAAACCTCTTATCCATTCCATGCAAATCCTCCTTTCCGTTACCTTTTATTAATCCTGTTACTCACAAATATCACAGGGGTTTTACAATCGATCAACACCGTATTTTAAAATAACAGCAACCATATGCAACAATTAAATCCTGTTCAGTCAACTGAAAGAGAAATTTTTATGGATGTACTGCGGGGATTTGCAGTACTGGGTATTTTTATTGCCAATTTAGGCAGTGGCTTTAGCTGGTACAACGAAGCCAATCAGTTTACAGGGCCATTGCTATTGCCTGTGCTGGATCATAAGGTTCAGTACCTTCATCAGATGTTGATAGAAGGTAAATTTTATTCCATTTTCAGTTTATTGTTCGGCTGGGGTATTGCGCTTCAGGTTAAAAGAGGAATCGCCAAAGGCGTGGATGCCATTCCTACAGTAAAAAGAAGGCTGGTGTTTATGTTACTATTGGGTGCCGTACACTTAATGATATGGCCGGGTGATATTGTTTTCTTTTATGCCATGCTGGGATTTTTGTTATTGCCCTTCAGAAAATTTTCCAATACAACTTTATTGATTACAGGCATCAGCCTCATTTTACTTCCTATTGTATTATATGCAGCCAAAATGAAATGGCCCTTGCTGAATGCCCCGGCAGGCCTATTATTTGAAACCGGTGCTAAAGCAGATAAGTACCTGAGCAATATTGATTCGGAAGCAGCTTTTAAAAATATGATACGCAATGGTAACTGGTGGGATATTTTTAAAGGACAGCTTTCCGGTTTTTTTTACAGGTATGGCTATTTGTTTTTTGTAAGCCGTATCCCTAAAGTACTGGGTATGTTTTTAATTGGCTATGTAGTGGGGCGTTCCAACTTTTATAAAAATATCGTACAGCATAAAAAATTGCTGTTTAGTATTATTGCTTTTGGCATTGTTGTTGGCTTGCCTGCAAACTATTTTTTAGCCCGGTATATGTCGTGGTATAATGCGGATTATTTCAACCTGAAAATAAATGGCCTTTATCAAACCATTGCTTATGCGCTGGGAGTAGTACCATTGGCCATGACTTATGTAGCTATTTTGATGCTAAGTTTTCAAACTATTGCCGGAAAAAAACTACTATCTGTATTTGCGCCGGTGGGTAAAATGGCTTTCAGTAATTATATCATGCAATCACTAATTGGCAATTTTGTTTTTTTAGGTGCGGGGTTAGGTTATTTAGAAAAAGTAGGTCCTTTTTATTTTACCCTATTTGGCATTGCAGTTTTTATAGTGCAAATTATTTTAAGCACCATCTGGTTACAGTATTTTAATTACGGCCCTTTAGAGTGGTTATGGCGTAGTGCCACTTATAAAAAATGGCAGCCAATGAAAAAATAAACGGCCGGATTGTGTAATTAAAAAAGAAAGTGTAGTTTAATGGACCAAACAATCAAAAATGAAATATTTTTTTTGCCTGCTATTATTGCCCGCATACCTTACTGCACAAAATTCATCTCCGGCCGAAATCAGCCGCTGGCAAAATCAGTCGCAACAGGTTAGCATCATCCGCGATAACTGGGGCATTCCGCATATTTATGGTAAAACAGATGCCGATGCAGTATTTGGTTTATTGTATGCCCAATGCGAAGATGGTTTCAACCGTGTAGAGATGAACTATATTGAAAAACTAGGCCGCATGGCTGAGGTAAAAGGTACGGCCGCTTTACAAAACGACCTGTACATCAGATTGCTTATTGATTCAGCAGATGCAGTGGCTGATTATAATAAAAGCCCCGATTGGTTAAAAAAATTACTGAATGCCTATGCCGATGGCATTAATTTTTATTTATACAAACACCCCGAAGTAAAACCTGTTTTACTCAACCGCTTTCAACCCTGGTACCCTTTACTATGGACCGATGGCAGTATTGGAGCCATCAGCACAGGAAATGTTACCGCAGATGAAGTAAGGCCGGTGTATCTGCCTGCCAATACTAATGAACCACAGGCTATGATTCCGGAAGAAGATAAAACCACTGGGTCAAACGGATTTGCTGTTGGCCCATCAAAAACAACCAGTGGTAATGCTATTTTATATATCAATCCGCATGTAACATTTTATTTTCGTCCCGAAGTACATATGGTAAGTGAAGAGGGCCTTAATGCATACGGAGCTGTTACCTGGGGACAGTTTTTTATTTATCAGGGCTTTAATGAATATTGCGGCTGGATGCATACTTCAAGTAATGTGGATGTTGCAGATATGTATTCCGAAAAGTTGACGCTTAAGAATGGGCGCTTTTACTATCAGTACAACAATGTGTTAAAACCAGTTATTACCAAAGCAATCAGTCTTGCTTATAAAAACTCAGGTGGACTAGGCAAACAAAATGTAACCGCTTATTATACTGCACACGGCCCCGTAATGGCACGAAGAAATGAGCAGTGGATCAGTGTAAAAAGTAATAACCGCTCTTTAAACGGATTAATACAATGCTGGCAACGTACCAAGGCAAAAGGTTTTTTAGAGTTTAAAAAAACGATGGAGCTGCGTGGCAATACCAGTAATAATACCGTGTTTGCCGATAACCGCGGACATATTGCTTATTGGCATGGTGATTTTGTTCCTAAAAGAAATCCACTTTTAAACTGGAGTAAAGTAGTAGATGGTACTACCAGTGCCACCGAATGGCAGGGACTGCATAGTCTTGATGAAATAGTGCATGTATACGATCCCGAAAGTGGCTGGATACAAAACTGCAACTCCACTCCTTTTACCTGCAGCGACAGCAGTAGTCCAAAAAAAGAAGAGTATCCTGCTTATATGGCACCCGATGGTGAAAACTTCAGGGCTATAAATGCCGCAAGATTACTGGGCAGCACCAATAACTATACCATCGATAAAATAATAGCTACAGGTTACGATACCAAACTATCGGCATTTGAAGTATTGATTCCGGCACTGATTAAAGCCTATGATAAAAATCTGCAACCCGGCGACTCACTGTATTATTCTTTACAGGTACCGGTAAGTATTTTAAGAAGATGGAACTATCAGGCTTCGGAATATTCAGTTGCCACCACACTTGCTATTGAATGGGCACAGCATTTAATGGCCACCATACAAAAAATATATATTGAAGCTGGTGACCCTGACCAGGTATTGCTAACCAAAAAATTTGCTGCCACTGCATTACCCAACGATTTATTGTTGCCATTGTATACTGCCATCAATGAACTTACGGCAAGGTTTGGCCGCTGGGACCTGCCCTGGGGGCAGATCAACAGGTATCAAAGAATTTCAGGCACCATTGATCAGCAGTTTAATGATGATAAAGAAAGTTTACCTGTGGCATTTGCTTCTTCCACATGGGGCATGTTACCTGCATACAACAGCCGCTACTTACCCGGTGTAAAAAAACGATATGGTGTAAGCGGCAACAGCTTTATTTGTGCTGTGGAATTTGGCACCCGAATAAAAGCCAAATCATTATTGGCCGGAGGCCAAAACAGTGATCCTGCATCGCCCCATTTTACCGACCAGCTTAACATGTACAGCAAAGGAAAATTTAAAGACGTACTTTTTTACAAAGAAGATGTGCTGCAGCATGTTGAAAAAAATTATCATCCGGGAGAGTAATTACAACCTTTACCGGTTTTATTTGTATTTTCAGCGTAAACTCTTTGTTATGGACAGAAGAAAATTTATTAGAAATAGTTCCGTTGCCGGATTATCAGTAACTGCATTATCATTTACAGCCTGTAATACCGCAACCTCTTCTAATGAAGATAAAAATGAAAATGCCGCAGGTGCCGCTACTACTACTGATAATTTTGTACTCAATGAAATGACCATTGATGAGCTGCAGCAAAAAATGAAAGCCGGCGAATACAGTTCCCATGCTATTACACAGTTATATTTAGACCGTATTGCTGCTATTGATAAGGCCGGGCCTAATCTAAATGCAGTGATAGAATTAAATCCTGATGCACTGGCTATTGCTGATGCAATGGATGCAGAAAGAAAAAATGGAAAATTACGTGGCCCCTTACACGGTATTCCTGTTTTAATAAAAGATAATATTGATACAGCAGATAAAATGCAAACCACTGCAGGGGCATTGGCATTAGAAGGTAATATAGCCAAGCAGGATGCTTTTATCGTTACACAATTAAGAGCAGCGGGTGCAGTGTTGCTGGGTAAAACCAATTTAAGTGAGTGGGCTAATTTTCGCAGCACCAGTAGTTGCTCAGGCTGGAGCAGCCGCGGCGGGCAAACTAAAAGTGCTTATTTCCTCGATCATAATCCATGTGGTTCAAGTTCAGGGTCTGGTGTGGCGGTATCTGCTAATTTATGTGCAGTAGCCATTGGCACCGAAACGGATGGTTCTATCACCTGCCCTGCATCGGTAAGTAATTTGGTAGGTATAAAACCTACAGTGGGTTTATTAAGTCGCAGTGGCATTATCCCTATTTCTTCCACACAGGATACTGCTGGGCCAATAGCAAGAACAGTTAAAGATGCAGCTATTTTACTGGGCGCTTTAACCGGGGTGGATGCCAATGATGCGGTAACAGCCAACAGTAGCGGTAAGGCGCAAACAGATTATACGCCATTTTTAAAAGCCGATAGTTTAAAGGGAAAAAGAATTGGTATCGACAGAAGAAGAAAGAGCACTAATCAGCAGCTGAACAAGTTACTGGATGATGCCATTGCAGTATTACAGCAGCAGGGTGCAACCATTGTAGAGGTGGATTATTTGGGCAAAATATTTCCATTGGGTAAATATGAAAATGAAATTTTACAAACCGAATTTAAAGATGGTATAAACAAATACCTGGCAGGCAGCAATATTAAAATTAAAACCCTGAGTGAGGTAATTGCTTATAATAAAGCCAATGAAGATAAAGCCATGCCCTATTTTAAACAGGAGCAATTAGAGAACTGTAATAAAAAAACAGGCCTGCAAAGTCCGGGATACATTGATTCTTTGAACAAAGGCCGCGATGGAGTAAGAAAAATTATCGACACAGTACTGCTGAATAATAAATTAGATGCCATTGCCGGTATTACCATGGGGCCCAGTTGCAGTATTGATATGTTGTACGGCGACCGCTGGGGTGATGATTTTTTAACCCAGCCCGCTGCTATGAGTGGCTACCCGCATATTACTGTTCCCTGCGGAATGGCTAACCGCATGCCTGTTGGTTTTTCTTTTTTTAGTGCCCCTTATACTGAACCACAAATTATTGGTATGGCATATGCATATGAGCAGGTGGCAAAAAAGAGAGTGTCGCCGGAGTTTATTAAATCGTATTTGGATTAAAATGCTGATAGTAAAGAAAAAGATATTGAATTAATCATCATCTTTTTCTTTATTGTTGTTTTCCTTATTAATATAGTCTTTTACATTATTTACATTTTGTTTATCTGATTTGCCATCCCCATTTCTTTCAGCTTCATGTTCGTTACCAGTTTTGTGACAGGAGACACAATTGCTTATTTGTAATATTCCCTCCTCATTATGCTTATTCAAAATGTTAGCTTCCGAATGTTCGTGACAGCCATAGCAGGTATAGGTTTTAAAACTGGTATTATCAGTATGACAGGTATTACATTTGGCATTGTGGTGCTTATCCAGTAAAAAATAAGTAGCGTGATTAAAAGTAGAAGGCAGCCATTTTGTTGTACCATGACAGGTATTGCAATTACCAGCACTGAGTTGATGAAATTCATCATTAGGTTTTTGATGGCAGCTGATACAATTGTTTTTATCTGCACCCTGAATCATATCATGATCAAATTGTACGGTCTGTTTCCATCCCTTGGTAGTATGGCAATTGTTACAGGAAACCGATAAAGGCTGATGTAGTTTACCGGAAGGTTTATTATGACAATTGTTACAATTACTAATCACATTAGCAGCTAATAATTCATGAGTGAAACTGCTGATGGGCATTGCGGGTTGCAACCCTTTATGATCGCTATGGCAGGAGGTACATTTTTGGTCCGACAATGCCTGATGAAATAACAGTGCCGGTTTATTTACAGCGCTGTCAGTAGTAGGTAAAGTATCTTTCCCAATATCAGCCAGCGAATGGCAGGAAATACATTTATTGTTTGGAATGCCGCCAAATGCAGTATGACATGACATGCATTTTTTATTGCCAACACTATGCCCCTGTAACAATTCCCCCGGACTAATCATGGCATGCGGATACATATAGGTAAGGCCAATGCAGGCAAGTATGATAGTTATTACAATTATTGTTTTCATTTACTGAAGAGTATGATGCTTATAATATGTATTAATGATAAAATGCCCAATAATAAAGTAATGGGCATATGCACTACCCGCCATTTTTTCATCAGGTCTACAGTAACAGCATCATAAAAAAGAATTTTATCTGCAGTTGCGGGGCTATTGCCTTTATTGATCAAATCCAGTCTGCTTTCTTTTAATGATTCATTAGCTTTTTTTAACAGGTACTTGCCCACTAATCCGCTACCTACGGTTATCAGTAACATTACAATAGCCAACCAGGGTAACCAGGCATTAAAGTGAATTCCTGCATGTACCAGCAGCATGATAGCACCAGCCCACGAAGCATATTCATGCCATTGCAAATAATCTTTAGGAGAACCCGACTGTATAATTTTTCTTTTGCGTAAAGAATATATAAATGAAAGCAGGATGATGCTGGTTCCGGCAAGACCCAGGTAACGGCCAACAGCAACAATATTAAAATAGTGCAGCAAAAAATCTATTGCAATGGCAATAGCAATCATTAGTGCATACCATTGCACAAAGGGGAGTACATGTTTAAGTAATATGGGTTGTTTCATGTGCGCCGGCTTTATATAGCTTTAACCGCTGCACTAATAGTAATTTTTTTATTTTACATTTTGTATGATGAGAGTCATACCCAATAAATATGCAAGTTTTATGCCCCTTATTTATAAGTTTAGAAATGTTGAATAGTTAGTTTTAAGTGTATACAGATTACAGTTTTAATAGCTGCAATCATTATTTAACCCTTATAAATACATCTAATCCCAATACCAGCAATTGTGTTACCGTACCGCTTTCATCACGGGTAACCTGTATGGGGTAAGATTCGGCATTATTATAAAAGTAGTTGGCAGAGTAAGGCTCCAGTATAATTTCTTTTTTATCCCAAAGTTGTTTTATGATAAGGGTATTCTTTTTTACAATCAGTTGTATTACATTATCCGGGTCTTCTTTAAACTCGTACTTACCCTCAAGCGCTTTCAGTTGTTCTGCTGTAGGTGCTGTTTTTTTAACTTTCTCCCAATTATCTCTTTTGTTAACCAGGGCTTTTGAAATATTGCCTTCATTATCTTTTACAAACAACAGTGAAAACAATGGGGCCTCTTTACAGAAAAAATTAGAATCTGATTCCGGTAACAGTATCACTTCTTTACTATCCCAGTGTTGTTTTAATACCAGTTTATTCTCTTTTTCGGTAAACTGAATAAATCTTTCCTGCTCCCTTAATTGTATGCGATACAGCCCTTCGTATTTTTTTAATTGCACAGGTGTATGCGGCATTTCAATTCTTACAATAGGTTTGTAATCTTTTGCCTTTGTAAAAATATTATTTCGGTTAAACAGTAACTGAGTAATATTTCCGGCACTATCTTTCTTAAAACTGATGCGTACAGGTTCGCCTTCAGACTCACCAATAAAATCCAGTTCTGATTCGGGCGTTAGTTTCAGCTCTGTATTATTCCATAATAATTTTTCTATCAATACATTTCCTTTAGAAATGATCTGAAGGTACATTTCTTTATTACGGGCATTTTGATAATAGCCTTCTACAGCATTCCATTGTACTGCTGTTAATTGTGCTACAGGCTTTTTTTCTTCAGTTGCTTTGTCTGTTTGTGCCTGAGTGGTAAATGCTATGAATATAAATAATATTAATCCTGTATAGCGGTAAGCTTTATGTGCTATGGTAAGTAACATAAGAGTTGTTTAAATACTTTATAGAGCCATTTCTATTTTATCCAAAGGGCATACATCAGATAAGCAATTAATAAACCTGCTAATGCCACCAGCAGGCCGCTAAGTTTTTTTCTTTTTATATAGAGTAGCAATAAAAACCCGGTGAGTGAAACAATGGTCATCAGTACTGCAGACACATCTATCACCACGCTCCATACCGATCCGGTATCGCGACCTTTATGCAGGTCGTTAACAACACCTACAAACCCTGCCATAGTTTTTGTAAGGTCATATACTCCTGTACTTCGATCTATAAAAGCATCTGCAGCATAACCGGGCCCTTTAAACGAAACACTCAGTTGTGCATCATCAATTATAAAATCTGTACAGGCGGCTTTAATATTATTTTTTGCCCTCAGATATTCCACCACCTGCAGTTTATTGATCTTTAGTGTATCGGTTATATTTACCCAGCTGCTGTTGAGCTTACCCTTTTCCTGTACTGTTTTTACTTCGCTGGTAAATTTATCTGCATGATTTAATGTTAAGCCGCTTACAGAAAAAAAGAACACTATGGCAAAACTTATCATCGACAAATAAATATGCAGCCAACGGATAAATGCTGCTACTTTACGGTTACGGGCAAGTTTTTTCAATCTGCTGCTTTCCGGTTTCGGGGGGGTGGTTGCCTGTTTAATAACTTAACTTTTTTTCTTGTAATCAATAGTTACCGTTTCAATTTCGGCATTTTCGGGCAATGTAAACTGTTGCGGCGTTTCATTCAGCATAAAATCCTGACGCATGAGCTGATAAGTTCCGTGTTCTCTTGCCGCTTCAATTTTAATAGTGTACTTGCCTGCTTGCAGTGCATTGCCTTTATCATCTTTACCATCCCATTTTATGGTGTATTTACCTGCCGAACGGGTGGCACCTGAAACTGTAGTATGAAATGTATTATCTGTAGTATATGCAGTTCTGTTTTTTAAATACCATGATTTTAAATCAGACATATACTTATCACTCCCATGCCAAACTGTAATAGTGCATACAGCAGCATGGTTTTCATCTTCCACCCAAATAGCCAGATAGGGTCTTTTGGCAAAACCCTGCTGTGCTTTTATTTCAAGGTTGATCAGCATTTCAAATTCATTGCCTTTGTTACTAACCGTTTCTTTTTTAACCGGGATGCTCAATCCATTCCAGCCATTGCTTTCAATACGTTTACCTTCTTTAGTGATAATCATATATTCTGCACCGGCAACAGTTGCTGCCAGTTGCACACTTTCTGCTACAGTCATCACATTAAAAGCGGTTGCCAGTGCGCCTGCGTCTGTGGCGTTATTAGCCACCACTGTAGCGCTGATGATATTGTCTGCCGGCTGGCCGGTACGCGGATCCACGATATGCGAATACCAGTGCCCGTTAATTAATTCGCCCCGTCGATAGTTACCACTTGTTGCTACTGCCTTATTACTGATGCAGAGCTCGTCTAATGGAGCATCATTTTCTGCACTAGCTTTGGGATTGGTGATCTGTACTGTTTCGTTATCATTACCCAATACCACCAGGTCGCCGCCAATATTCACTACAACCGCGCTGATATTGTTCATGCTCATGGCCATATTTGCAGCATGTTTAATTATATAGCTTTTTACAAATGAATTCAGCATTAAAGGTGCTTTACTTAAATGGGTAGCCGTATGAGTAGTAACATCCAGTTTCCAGTGGGGTTGATTTACCAATGCCAGAGCGGCATTCAATTCCTCAGTTGTGGGAATGCGTTTTGAAGCAGCTGCTTTTTTCCATACTTGTGCGATAGTTTCGGCACTTGCATCTAAAGCACCGCCGGTACGTACCCTCCACTCATCAAACAATTGCAGTACTTCAAATAACTCAGCAGATACTTTAACAGGGGTATTGGAAGAGTTCATCCATTTACTGAATTCACTTTGAGCATCGTAAGCGCTTAATATTTTCGACATGCGGCTGATCTCATTCAGCACCAAAGTTTCATTTCGGTCTGCAGTTGTTTTTGATGGGGTTAATACTTTTAACTCCATTGAAGTGCCCAGCACATTTTCAAAATGCGAAATAAATACGTGCGTATTATTTTTTAAAGGGGGGGTACCGGCACTGCAAAAGTTAACAAAGATAATAGCTGTTAAAAAGCACCAAAGTGATTTCATTGATCAAATTTTGATTTGGAGTAAACTATAAAATAAAAAACAATATATGGTATAGAGCCAAAGTTATCTATTATTGGCGTTGATATTGTTTAAAAAAATATAATTATTGGACAATATTTTTAAAACAATCTGTCGGAGTTATTATTTTCCCCTTTTATCTAATATCTCAGTTGCTTCACCAATTACAATTCTATTAGTATTTGATTTTACAACCAATCCCTGTGTCTCTAAAAATACCCACCAGCCACATTGCAGCGGTCTTTTTTAAACTGTAGATTTATACTATAATCAAAAATAATTTACAATGAAAAAAAACATTTTACCTGTTATTGCGCTGGGTTTGAGCGCTGTACTTTTTTCCTGCAATAATGAGGCTGCAAAACCTGAAGGCGCTGTTGCTGCAGCAAATAATTTTAGTTTAGATTCTGTTCGTGCTGCCATTGCAGTAAGCAACAGCACTTTTGGCAGCGGATTCGCCACCGGCGATTCAGCAAATTTTGTAAGTCACTATACCAGCGACGCCTGTATTAGCCCCAGTAATATGCCACAAATTTGCGGCACAGCAGGTCTTACCGCTTATTTT
>JBAXET010000095.1:0-12220 GCA_037140275.1 Ferruginibacter sp.
AGGTAATGGCTTCGTTTAAAGTTTTGTATTTGATAAGGTATAAAATGGGGGCAAAGGTTTCGTGCTGCACAATGCTGAAACTATTTTTAGCTTCGGCAATACACGGTTTTACATAACAACCGCTATCAAAGGCTTTGCCTTTTACCACACCTCCTTCCACAATAAATTTACCACCCTCAGCTTTGCATTTTTCAATGGCATCCAAATACATTTTTACAGCATCCTTGTCAATCAGCGGACCCACATGATTTTTTTCGTTCAGTGGATTACCAATTTTTATCTGCTTATAGGCATGCACTAATTTTTCTTTGAACTTATTGTATACCGATTCGTGGATGATTAATCTTCGGGTTGAAGTACAACGTTGTCCGGCTGTACCCACAGCCCCAAATACGGCGCCTATCAGCGACATATCCAGATCGGCTTCTTTAGTGATGATGATCGCATTATTACCTCCTAATTCCAAAAGGCTTCTTCCCAAACGTTCGCCTACTGTTTTACCTACTGCTTTGCCCATTCGGGTACTGCCGGTTGCAGAAATCAATGGTATACGGGTGTCGGCACTCATCCATTCGCCCACAGCCCTGCCGCCCACAATAATATTACTAACGCCTTCGGGTACATTATTTTTTTTGAAAACTGATTGAATAATATGCTGACAGGCGATGGCACATAGGGGCGTTTTTTCGCTGGGCTTCCAAACGCATACATCGCCGCATATCCAGGCCAATGCTGCATTCCAGCTCCATACTGCCACAGGAAAATTGAAGGCAGATATTACCCCTACAATACCTAATGGATGATATTGTTCGTACATGCGGTGACCGGGCCTTTCGCTATGCATGGTTAGTCCGTGCAACTGGCGGCTGAGGCCTACTGCAAAATCGCAGATATCAATCATCTCCTGAACTTCGCCCATGCCTTCCTGTAAGCTTTTACCCATTTCGTAGCTTACCAGTTTGCCAAGCGCTTCTTTGTTGATTCGTAAAGCCTCACCCACCTGGCGCACCACTTCTCCCCGTTTAGGGGCCGGCCATAATCGCCATGCTACAAATGCTTCCTGTGCTTTATTAATTACTGTATCATAATTATTTTTATCAGCGGCACTTACTGTGGCGATTAATTTTCCGTCAACAGGAGAGAAGGAACTGATTGTTTCACCTTTGGCTTTGGGCCAAATTAATCCGGTAGAAACGCCATTGTTTTTTTTCTGAATATTGAGCTGGGCAAGAAATTTCATATTGCAATATTTAATTGGCAAATTTACATCCGATATGTGATAAACGGCAGATTAATACTGTTCGTTAGTATTGGGGAAATCTTTTGATTTAACATCTTTAATGTATTGCTGTACCGCACCTGTAATTTGTTCGTTCAGGTTCAGATACTGCCGTAAAAAACGGGGCTTAAATTCGGTGTTGATGCCCAGCATATCATGCATTACCAATACCTGTCCGTCGCAGTCGCCGCCTGCACCAATACCTATGGTTGGTATATGTAAACTGCCGGTTACTTCTTTTGCCAATGCTGCAGGTATCTTTTCCAGTACAATGGCAAAACAACCTGCTTCCTGCAACAGTAAAGCATCATTTTTTAATTTCTCGGCTTCTGCTATTTCGGTAGCTCTTACTACGTAAGTGCCGAATTTATTGATAGACTGCGGCGTTAAACCTAAATGACCCATTACCGGAATACCGGCACTCACAATTTTTTTTACAGCGTCAATCACTTCTTCACCGCCTTCCAGCTTTACTGTATTGGCGCCACTTTCTTTCATTATTTTGATGGCTGATGCTAATGCAATATCTGAGTTGGATTGATAATATCCGAAAGGGATATCGCAAATGATCAGGCTTCTTTCTCTTGCCCTTACCACGCTTTGTGCATGGTAGATCATTTGGTCCAGTGTAATAGGCAGGGTAGTAGTATGGCCGGCCATTACATTACTGGCACTGTCGCCTACCAAAATAATATCAATGCCTGCGGCATCAAATATTTGTGCAAAGGAAAAATCATAGGCCGTAATCATGGAGATTTTTTCTCCGGCGGCTTTCATTTTTTGAAGGGTATTGGTAGTTACTTTTTTTACTTCTTTAACAGCTGCAGACATGGTTGAATTTTTAAATTAAAAATTGCTGGTGGAGTTGGCTCTGCATTAGAATAAAACAAGTCCGGTAGTATTACACTGCAAAAGTAAAAAGAATTTTAATTGAAAACTATTTTTAAAACAGGTATTGCAGCAATGGTTAGGTTGTTGCTATCCCATTTTTTTGCATACAGGTAGGCCGCTTTTATTTTATTAAAAACAATATTTTTAGTGTAATCGTAATACCAGTCCTGAATTAACTCTATGCCCGTGAATCTTTTCGGACTGAATGGGGCTATATATGTTTTGATTGTTGCATTGCCATTTTCATCGTAAACGGGTATTGGAACTGCTTCATTAAATATTCTAGAGAGCTCAGTGTTAATATCTGCTGCTTTAATTTTTTTATCTGAATCAGTAAGGTACAGGGCATATTTGTTGGCCATAATATAAGGCCATAACGTTTCAACAATATTTCTGCCATACAGTTCCTTTAATTTTCTTTCTGTTATAACTGTATCTAAATACAATTTATGGTTTGTCTGACTCAGCAATATTATTTTATCTTTTTCTGAAGCAGTTGAATTGAATAAAAAATTAAAACAGGAAGAAAAAGGAGTGCTATTGCCTAAAAAAACGCCGGAGCTGGTTGTAACAGGTAATATAACCGGTGATACCCATGGAATATAGCTTGCCGGTTTCCCATTTTCTATATAGAAAATCTGAACAATTTCTGTAACACTCTTTGCAGAAGTATCGAATATGGTTTGTTGTGCTACAGTTCTGGAACCAATGTTATTGCCTTCTGAGTCGTAAAGATTCACTATGTTTTGTCTGGAAAAATGTAAAATACTGTCAATAGCTTTTTTGGATAAAAAAATGACCTTGTTAGCTTCAGGCATACCACTTTCTATTGGCAAAGCAGCTTTGATTTCTTTTTTACTAAACCTTTCCAGTAATATTTTATTTAAGATAACAGGCTCAAAACCCAGTGTAACGTTAGCATAAGAAGCCCATTCAATTTGTGGCCGGGCAATAAGTTGATCAAATTGTGTAGGAGTAAACTGGTCGTTATTTTGTGCAAAACCGAAATGGCAAAGCAGCAATAAAAGGGAAGTAAGTTTTGTTGGCATGGCGTTTCAACGTGGGGTTGGTATCATTATTTTAATAAGCCTGTTAAAATAAACACAAAGCCTTATTTCACTTCTTCCCATAAATGACGAATTAATCCATCTGCCAAACCAATTTTAGGCACGTAAATTTCTTCGGCATTAGCCCATCGCATGGCGTTCACATATATCATCAGGGCAGGTACAATTACATCGGCACGGTCTTCTCTTAAATTATATTTAGTAATTCTATCTTCCAGACTCACATTGCTTAATTCTTTGTAATAGTCTTTTAATAGTTCCAGCTGCAGCGGTTTGCCGTCTTTGCGCTTGCTCATACTAAAAACTTTATTGATATTGCCACCACTTCCTATGGCCACTACCTGGTTGTGCCCCTTTGTTACAGCTTTCAGCACGTCTTTCATTTCGTCCCAATGATACTCGCTCACCATGTTTTTAAGTAAACGTATAGTGCCTATATTGAATGAATTTTTATATATAAGAATGCCATTACTGAAGAATGATAATTCGGTACTGCCTCCACCCACATCAATGTATAAATAGCTGTGGTCTTTGTCCATATTTTCTGCCACATGATTTTCATATACCAGGTTGGCTTCGGTATCACCACTAATTACTTCAATGGATATATCTGTTTCCAATTTTATTTTTCTGATCAGGTCAGTTGCATTTTTTGCATCCCGCATGGCGCTGGTGGCACAGGCTTTCAGGTGTTCCACTCCGTAAGCATTCATCAGGTGCTTATACCCCTTCATGGTTTGCATTACCATGCCTATTCTTGCTTTGGAAATTTCGCCCGTTTCAAAAACATCAAAACCAAGCCTTAAAGGCACCCGTATTAAATTGAGCTTATTAAATGATACAGTTCCTTTATCTCCTGCTACCACTTCAGAAATTAAAAGTCTTGCTGCGTTACTCCCTATATCAATAGCTGCCAGTTTCAAATGATGTATCAGTTAATCTGATTATTGGTTAATTGGTTAATTGGTTAATTGGTTAATTGGTTAATTGGTTAATTGGTTAATTGGGGTATTGGTAAATCGGCACGAATTTACGGATTAACTGATTAACCAATAAACTTAAATAGATTTCTTGTACAGATAATTGTATGTCTCCAGCTGACTGCGTACTTTTTTTGTGTTACGGGGATTTACATACTGATTGGCCAGTTCATTATCAAGGATACGGGCTTTAATATTATCATTAAGCTGTATCTGCATAATGTCTTTTAATTCCTGCTGAATATTTTTTTCAAAAATAGGACAGGCGGCTTCAATGCGGTGGTCGATATTACGTACCATCCAGTCGGCACTGGAGATAAATACTTTTTCTTTACCGTTATTATGGAATATCATTACACGGGCATGTTCAAGGTATTCATCTACAATGCTGATGGCATATACATCTTTATATTTGGCATTTTCTGTAAGCATACAGCAAATCCCTCTGATTACCATTTCAACTTTTACCCCTGCTCTGGCGGCTTCATATAATTTATTAATCAGTATTTCGTCACTAAGTGAATTTACTTTCAGCAATATAGCAGCGGGTTTACCAGCTTTGGCATTACTGATCTCTTTAGAAATAAATGCGATCAATTGCTTTCTCATGGCATCCGGAGTAACAAGTAATGTAGTACAGGCCTTTAAAAAATGTGGCCTCATTTTGGGAAGTTCCAGATAATGAAAAATACGGTTTACATCTGCCATAATATTTTTATTGGCAGTAAGTAAACAGTGGTCGCCATATATCATGGCGGTTCTTTCATTCATATTGCCGGTACTTACAAAGCCATATAATATAGGTTTGTTTTGGACCACCTTTTTAATTAAACAAAGCTTTGCATGTACTTTCATATTGTGTACACCCAGCAATACTTTTACGCCTGCTTCTTCCAGCTCTTCTTTCCATTCCAGGTTGGCTTCCTCATCAAACCTGGCTCTTAATTCAAGTACCACAGTAACCTGCTTGCCGTTTCTGACTGCATTAGTGAGTGCATTAATGATTTTAGATCTTGGTGCAAGCCTGTAACAGGAAATTTTTATACTTACTACATCCGGGTCAATGGCAGCTTCTCTCAGTAGATCTATTACACTGTTAAAACTATGATAGGGAAAATTGAGTAAGATATCTTTTTGCAGCACCAGATCAGTAATACGGTTGGCTTTTTTAAGATCGGGGTGTATGAATGGTTTTTTTCTGGAACTTTTTTTACTAAAAACAGCTTCAGGGAAATCAATAAAATCTTTATAATTATGTATCCTGCCTCCCGGAATTAAATTGTCTTTATGGGTAAGTCCTAAACGTTTTACAAGATAGGCCAGTAAGGAAGCATCGATGTCTTTATCATACACAAAGCGAACGGTCTTTCCTTTTTTACGGTTCTTTAATCCTTTTTCAATTTTTTGTATCAGTGAAGTAGATACGTCATTATCAATATCAATTTCTGCATCGCGGGTTAATTTGATGATGGCAGAGGTGAATGTATCATAGCCAAAAAATGAAAAAATATTGGGCAAACAAAAACGGATAATGTCTTCGAGTAAAATAATATGCTTTTCATTTTGTTTCGAAGGCAGAATGATAAATCGGGGTAAGCGTCTTGCCGGAACTGATACCAGTGCAAATTTTTTAGGAATGCTTTTATCTGCTTTGGATAAAGTACAGGCGAGGTAAATGGATTTATCGCTCAGGGTAGGAAAGGCGCTCATACTTTCCATCATTAACGGAACAATATTACTGCGTATTTCTTCATTAAAATAATCCAGTACAAATTTTTGCTGTACCCGGTTTATTTTTTTTTCGGTAATCAGAAAAATCTTTTCTTTTTTCAGTTCCCTTAATATCTCATTCCAGATGCGCTCAAATTCTTTTTGCTGGGCAAGTACTTTTTCCTGTATTTCTTCCAGAATTAACTGAGGGTTTATCTCGAGGTGCATGCGCCCTTTTTTACCCAATGCAATCATGCGGTTAAGTGTGGCCACACGTACCCTAAAAAATTCATCCATATTATTGGAGAAGATGCCTAAAAAACGAATTCTTTCTCTCAATGGAACGGTATCATCTGCAGCTTCCTGCAAAACCCTGCCGTTAAACGACAGCCAGCTGATATCACGTGTTATAATTTTTTGAATGGGCAAGTGTAGTTGATTTTAAGCCTTGTGAAATTAAGTGGGTTCTCTTAATCTCAACATCATGGCAATATTAAGTTTTCGTGAATTTTAGCAACTGATCATCATTGCGATTTCATTCTTTCTATGATAGATGTGGTAGAGAAGCCTTCCAGTATGGGAGCAATAATTACTTCTCCGCCATTGGCCATAACTTCTTTTGCACCCACAATTTGTTCCAGTGTATAGTCCCCGCCTTTAACCAATACATCAGGCATTATAGCAGTGATAAGATTTAGCGGGGTGTCTTCTTCAAAAATTACAATGGCATCGGTCATCAGCATGGAGGCCAGTACCAATGCCCTGGAATTTTCGCCGTTTACAGGCCGGCTGTCGCCTTTTAATCTTTTTACTGAAGCATCTGCATTAAGTCCGATAATTAGAATATGCCCATGTGATGCCGCTTCACATAAAGAGGCAATATGCCCTTCATGTATAATATCAAAAACTCCGTTAGTAAAAACAATTCTTTTACTTTTCAGTTGCCATCGTTTTACTTGCAGTAAAAGTTCGGGAAGGCTGTAAATTTTTTCAGGAATTGACTGGACCGCTTTCATGTTTTGTCTTATTTATATAAGGCAGAGCTGCCAGGCAGATAAAGCCTACAATTAATGTAATAATAAATTGAGCCGACCATTGCAGCATGCCGTTTGCATTACCAAATCCTTCTTCAATATTATATAGCAGCATAGCTTTCATTAAAAACTCGGGATAGGCACCAATACCGCCCGGTGTGATTATTGTTGCCAGCGTACCAAATACCAGAACCGGAAACGCGGCCAGAACAGGTAATACCGCAGTTTCTTTTATTGCAAGAAAACCTACATAAGTTCCTGCCAGATAACAAGTCCAAATTAACACACTATGAAAGATAAATTGCCATTTGTTTGGAAGATTTTTTACACTCAGCAGTCCTTCAGCAATACCTTTAAAAATATTTTTAACCTTATCTACAATCAGTATATGATGATATTTTTTTGAGATGTAACGGAAAATAAAGAACAGCACTAATGCAATTCCAAAAAAAATGGAAAATCTAATGATCACATCAGTTTTGTTGCCGGATAAAAATATATCTGTTAGCTTTTGTTTGGTATACGCGCCAACAATTTTTGCCTGTGTAAGTAAGGAGATGATAATCACAATTCCAAAAGAAAGCAAATCAACAGCACGTTCCACCAATATGGTGCCTACTAATTTATCAGCAGGTACTTTTTCATATTTGCCCAGTATGGTACATTTTAATACTTCTCCTAATCTGGGAAAAGCAAAATTTGCTAAGTAGCCTACCATTACAGCGCAAAACGTGTTACTTAATTTGGGTTTGTATCCCATTGAGCCCATTAATATTCTCCAGCGTAAGGCCCTGCTGAGATGGCTTAAAGAAAGTATAAAAAAAACAGGTACTAAAAGTATATAGTCAGCAGTTTTTAAAGCGGTAATAAATTTAAGGTACTGATCTTCCGGTAGTTTATGTATACTCCACCACACCAAAAAAATACCAAGTCCAAAAAAGAAAGCGAACTTAAATATCGAAATCAATCGTTTTTGCATACGGCTACAAATTACGGATAGATTATTTAAAAGATTGTAATTAAAGTAATAAAAACATTTTTTTAATTCAACAGCATATTGTCTATTAACCTCACTTCGTTAAGATATGCTGCAATCAGTGCAACTATTTTAGTTTCTCCATCCCAATTATTAAGTATTGCTAAATTTTGAGCATCGGCAATAGCAATATAATCTACAATAAAACCTTCGGCTTTTAAATATTGTTCGGCCCTGTAGGTAAGGTCGGCAATAAAGCCGGGGCGTACCTCTTGCTGTATATATTGTAAGGTTTCTGAAATGCGTACTGCTTTTGCTCTTTCTGCAGTGTTTAAGCGCATATTACGGCTGCTCATGGCCAATCCGTCAGTTTCCCTTAAAGTTGCACAAACTGTTATACTGGTTGAGAGTCCCGTTATTTCCACCATTTTTTTTATAACCATGCATTGCTGGTAATCTTTTTGCCCTAGGTATAGATGATCCGGTTCAACAATTTGAAGCAGGCGGTATACTACCTGGCATACCCCCTGAAAATGGCCGGGACGGTATTTTCCTTCCAAAACCGTTTCTATATAACCCAGCTCATATCTGGGCAGTTTGTTCCGGTCATCTGGGTAGATTTCTTTTTCGTTGGGCATAAAAAGGATATCGCATCCCGCACTTTCCAATAAATCAATATCTTTTTCAATAGTAACAGGATATTTTTCAAAATCTTTTGGGTTGTTGAACTGGGTGGGGTTTACAAATATACTGGCAATTACTGCGTCGCCGCTTTGTTTTGAATTATTAATTAATGACATGTGTCCTGAGTGTAAAGCTCCCATTGTAGGCACAAAATCCAGTTTTTGACCCATTTTACGGTATTCACCCAGCGTTTTTTGCAAGTCTGCAATTTTTTTTATTACTATCATTTTAAAGTAAGTTAGGCTTCAAATGCTTATGCCATCTCAATTTCCCAAATAAAATTCGTACTTTTGCACTCCCTTTAAAAATAACCAGCAACTAACACATCGCAAATGTCAACAAAGAAAAGAATTTTATTTATTGCCAACGAAATGTCTCCATACCTGGAGCTGACGGACTTTGCCGAAATGGTAAATAAGCTGGCTGTAAAATCGAATGATTCAGGGATGGAAGTAAGGTGTATTATGCCCAGATTTGGTACCATCAATGAAAGAAGGCACCGGTTACATGAAGTGGTACGATTATCCGGAATCAACGTGTCTATCGACAATGATGATTATCCGCTGATGATTAAAGTAGCATCTTTACCTAATGCACGTTTACAAGTATACTTTTTGGATAATGAAGATTTTTTTAAGCGTAAATCAGTTTTTACTGACGAAAAAGAAAAATGGTTTGATGATAATGGCTTAAGAACGGTATTGTTTTGTAAAGGGGCATTGGAGACAGTAAAAAAATTCGGATGGCCTCCTGATATTATTCATTGCAGTGGCTGGATGACCGGATTAATTCCAATGTTTATTAAAAGTGCCTATAAAAAAGAGCCGGTTTTCAGTAATAGCAAAGTGGTGTATTCTTTTGGAGAGAATACTTTTAAGGAAAAATTGGGTGCCGACTTTCTAAAGCTGGTCACCATAAATGACTTTGTAACCAAAAAAGAATTGGAACCTTTTAAAGATATTAATAATACGGCAATGTTCAGAGGCGGCGCAAGTTTTGCTGATGCAGTAACTTTTGGATCGGAGAAGACTGATAAAAAACTGGTGGAAGAGTTTTCAAAAGTTAAAGGCAAGAAGATTCTTAAGTATAACGCCGAAAGTGATTTAACAGACTATTTACAATTATATACCGACCTTGCCAAGTAGAAAAAACTATCCATTTGATGAAATTATTTTTTGTGCAAAAACGTTTTGTTTCGATAGCAATTGTTGCGTTATTATTTTTCACTTATTTCAATTCCGGCTGTAGTAAATTAGAAACAACTGATATAGGTAGCGACCTGTTACCGGCTGTGGATAATATACATACTTTTGATACGCTGCTAACTATTAATGCTTCACAGGGCATTTTTAATCTTGATTCTACTCTGGTTAGCAGTACCGATGATCAGATATTGGGTAAAGTTACCGATCCGCTTTTTGGTATTACACAGGCCAATGTATTTGTACAGTTAAAGCCTACCTTCTTTCCCTTTTATTATGGTAATGCAAAAGATACCATTAACAGCAGTCTGGCACCCGGAACAGGATTTGATTCTGTTGTGCTTTGCTTAAGCTATAAAGGTTTTTGGGGAGATAGTTCAGTGCCTTTAAATTTAGATGTATGGGATGTGCCGGTAAATGCCGGTGGTTTGTGGGATTCATTATACAGAGCCAGAAATATCAATTATGCACCTCCGCTGGGAACTAAACTGGGCAGTGCCACCATCGATATCAGAAGGATGGGCGATTTTGTAAAATACGCTAACAAAAAAGATTCTTCTCAAAATCAGATCAGGATTAAATTATCCAATTCATTTGCCAATACTTTATTTGGTTACGATTCTGTTGGAAATAACCCTTTCCGTTCAGATTCTATTTTCAGACGTTCTCAAAATGGTTTTGCTATTACAGTAAACAGCGGCAACGCACTGATGTATACCAATTTTGCTGATTCCACTACCAAACTGGAAGTGCATTACAGGCGCAAAAATAATGGTGTTTTAGATACTACATACACTGCATTTAGAATTTACACAGTATTCGGGTCTTCCATGGTTGCCCCTTCGGTATCTGCTAATAATATTATACGCAGCAGATCCGGTTATCCTGTTAATTCGCCTGCAGCAACAGATTTATATTTGCAATCTCAACCGGGTACATATGCCAATTTGAATATTCCTGCTCTAGCGGGTGTTTCTAACAGGGTTATTCATCATGCAGAAATCATAATGGAACAGGTGCCTGATGTTACCAGCAATATATTCACCCCGCCTAATATCTTATATCTTGAATTAAAAGATACCAGTATTGCCAGCAGGTGGAAACCGATCTATCTTGATTTAAACCCCGGTGTTAATTATGATCCTGATAATGCTACCTATTTCTTCCCTTCTGGTGGAGTAGATTATAGTTACCATGGAGGTTATGTACGAAATAAATCTGATCAGTTTGGAAACAGTATCAGGTACTATAATTTTAATATTACAAGGTATGTACAGCAATTGGTAACACAGCATAAGCCAAATTATCAATTCAGGTTATCGGCACCTTATAAGATAGAATATCCGCAATTTATTGGGAGTTTTGAAGATGCAAAAAGAGCCGGGAATAACCGACTGGCATTTGGCAGGGTTAAATTGGGCAGCGGAAGCAATGCCAATTACCGAATGCGTTTACGCTTAGTTTATTCCAAACTGTAAAATTATTTATTAAGATACGTGAATAAGTCCTCCAAATATAAAGGAGGACTTTGTTCTTTATATTATTCAACCTTATCTTTGCAATCTTAAAAAAAAATAATATGCCATATTTATTTACATCGGAGTCTGTAAGTGAAGGACATCCGGATAAAGTTGCTGACCAGATCAGTGATGCATTAATTGATAATTTTCTTGCTTTCGATCCACAAAGTAAAGTGGCTTGCGAAACATTGGTAACTACCGGTCAGGTGGTACTGGCAGGGGAAGTAAAGAGTAAGGCATATCTGGATGTACAGGAAATTGCCCGTGGTGTAATCCGTAAAATTGGCTACACCAAAAGTGAATATATGTTTGAAGCCAACAGTTGTGGTATCCTTTCTGCTATTCATGAGCAGAGTGGCGATATCAACCAGGGCGTTGACCGTAAAAAGAAAGAAGAGCAGGGTGCAGGCGATCAGGGTATGATGTTTGGTTATGCTACCAACGAAACAGAAGACTATATGCCCCTGGCTTTAAATTTGGCCCATAAATTACTGGAAGAACTGGCTGTATTAAGAAGAGAGAATAAACAAATTAAATACTTGCGTCCGGATGCAAAAAGTCAGGTTACTTTAGAGTATGATGACAATAATGTTCCTGTAAGAATTGATGCGATTGTGATCAGTACCCAACATGATGATTTTGCTAAAGACGAAATAATGCTGGCTAAAATTAAAAAAGATGTGATCAATATTCTGATACCACGAGTTAAAGCAAAGTATCCTAAATATGCTCACCTGTTCAATAACAAAATTAAATATCACGTAAACCCAACCGGTAAATTTGTAATCGGTGGTCCGCACGGCGATACCGGTTTAACCGGCCGTAAAATCATTGTTGATACTTACGGTGGTAAAGGTGCTCACGGTGGTGGTGCATT
>JBAXET010000096.1:0-11907 GCA_037140275.1 Ferruginibacter sp.
ATTAATAATGAACAATGAACAATAAGGAGAACCTTCTATCTTCTAAATTCTAACTTCTATATTCTTAAAAAGTATGGCAATCAATAAAAATCACGAGTTTGAAGAACTGGATGGCGTTAAATGCGGCATCGCGGAAAAGAATGTTAGTCGGGAAAGAGTACAGTTTTTAAAACAATTATTAATCTATAACGGCTTTACTGTTATAGTTGTGCAAACACCTGCTCCTAAAGCTGCTCCTGCACCTGTGGTAAAAGCAGAAGATGGTACTGTGATTCCTACTCCGACACCACCGGCACCTCCTGCACCCGAAACCTATACTGTTGGTGTTACAGATTATACCTTCAATACTACCAATGCAATTTTTGGCCGTTCCTTAAAAACTCCCGACGGGAATGTGGTAACCATGGCATACTGGCAACAGAAAGAAGTGGTAAGTCATGATGATATCCCCTATTACGAACGTAACTAACCCATTGTTTTATTCTCACTTTAGTAATTCTCTTTTAAACAGGGAAAATTTGTTGTATTAAATGATAAAAATCAAGTTTTATCATGACTAATGTTTTTTTAATTTTTAGCAACAAAGGCTAACTCTGCATATAATTAAAAAAACATTTTACTTATGGCAACTAAAACAAAATCCGGGAAGTACATATACTTTTTTGGAGGCGGCAAAGCCGATGGAAACGAATCGATGAAAAACTTATTGGGAGGAAAAGGTGCTAACCTTGCTGAAATGGCTGGACATCCTAAATTACGCTTACCTGTGCCCCCCGGATTTACAGTAACAACAGAAGTTTGTACCTATTACTACGCTAATAAAAGAACATACCCCAAAGTATTACAGGCTCAGGTGAATGAATCACTGGCAAAAATGGAAAAGATCACCGGAAAAAAATTCGGCGATCCAAAAAATCCATTATTGGTATCTGTTCGCTCCGGTGCCCGTAAAAGTATGCCGGGCATGATGGAAACCGTTTTGAATGTGGGCCTGAATGAAGAAACTATTAAAGGGGTTATTGAGCAAAGCGGAGACGCCCGTTTTGCTTATGATGCTTATCGCAGACTGATTATGATGTATGCCGATGTGGTAATGGAAAAAGCCGGTGGTATAGAAGTTAAAAATGGTAAAGGCATCCGCAAAATACTGGATGAAAAATTAGAACATATTAAACATACCAGAGGCTATGCTTTTGATACAGATCTTACCGTTGATGAATTAAAAGGATTGGTGGCAGATTATAAAAAAACTGTAAAAAAAGTGTTAGGCACTTCTTTTCCTGATGATCCATGGGAACAAATGTGGGGAGGTGTGGGTGCCGTTTTTGCCAGCTGGAATGGTAAACGTGCTATTGAATACCGCCGCATTGAAAAAATACCTGATGAATGGGGAACTGCTGTAAATGTACAGGCCATGGTATTTGGTAATTTAGGTGAAACCAGCTGTACCGGTGTTGCCTTCACCAGAAATCCGGGTAATGGTGAAAATCATTTCTATGGCGAATACCTGGTTAATGCACAAGGTGAAGATGTGGTAGCAGGTATCCGTACGCCATCACCTGTTAATGAATATTCTAAAAACGATCAGAGCAAACAGTTTATAACATTAGAAAAACTGATGCCTGTTCAATATAAAGAACTGTACATTATTCAAAGAAGACTGGAATTGCATTACAAAGACATGCAGGATATTGAATTTACCATTGAAAAAGGTAAACTGTATATGTTGCAATGCCGTGTGGGTAAACGTAATGGTGTAGCCGCAGTTCGTATGGCAACAGAAATGGTTAAAGAAAGATTGATTGATACAAAAACAGCAATAATGCGTGTGGGACCAAATCAATTGGTAGAATTATTACTGCCTATGCTTGATCCTAAAGCAGAACTGATAGCTCCGGTAATTGCTAAAGGTTTGCCTGCTGGCCCCGGTGGTGCAAAAGGCCGTGCAGTATTCTCTTCTGAAGATGCTGTTGCATGGGCATTAAAAGGTGAGAAAGTAATTTTGGTAAGAGAAGAAACTTCTCCTGAAGATGTGGATGGTATGCATAAAGCTCAGGCTATCTTAACTACTAAAGGTGGTATGACTTCACATGCTGCATTAGTGGCACGTGGCTGGGGTAAATGCTGTATTGTTGGCTGTACAGATATTGAAATCAATACTACTGCTAAAACCATGCATGCAAAGAATAATGTAGTGATCAAAGAAGGCGACTGGATCAGTTTGAATGGAACTAAAGGAACCGTTTACGAAGGAAGTATGGCATTGGTGGATATTGATATTGATAAAAACCAGAGCTATAAAGAACTGATGAAACTGGTGGACAAAATCAAACAGATTGGGGTACGCGCCAATTGCGAAACACCTGAAGATGCTATCAAAGCAGTTAAGTTTGGAGCAGAAGGTATTGGCTTATTCCGTACCGAGCATATGTTCTATGGCGAAGGTAGCGAAGAACCACTGTTCCAGTTAAGGAAAATGATTGTGAGTAAAACAGAAAAAGAAAGACGCGATGCATTGAATGGTTTATTCAAATATGTAAAGAAAGATGTGAAGGATACACTGAACGTAATGAACGGGCATCCCGTAACCATTCGTTTACTGGATCCCCCGCTGCATGAATTTGTGCCTCATGATAAAGAAAAATTAAAACAGCTGAGCAAAGAATTAGGCATCAGCATGAGTATGCTAAACAGAAGGGTTTTAGCTTTGCATGAAAACAACCCAATGCTCGGACACCGTGGTGTACGTTTGGGGATCAGCTATCCTGAAATTACCGAAATGCAGATCCGGGCTATATTTGAAGCCACAGCAGAGCTGCTGAAAAAAGGTAAAAAAGTATTCCCCGAAATAATGGTTCCTGTAACTGTTATTGTTCATGAGTTGAGCCACCAGAAAGAAATAGTAGACCGTGTGTACAAAGAAGTGTGTGCAAAAACAGGTTTGAAAAAAATACCTTACCTGTATGGCACCATGATTGAAACACCTCGTGCTGCATTACGTGCCGAGTTTATGGCTAAAGTGGCCGACTTCTTCAGCTTTGGTACCAATGACCTTACTCAAATGAGTTTTGGTTTCAGTCGTGATGATATCGGCGGTTTTTTACCTAAATATCTCGACCTGAAAATTTTACCTGATGATCCGTTTCAGACCATCGATCAGGAAGGTATTGGCCAGTTAATAAAAACCGGTACCGAAAAAGGCCGTATTACCAAACCTAATCTTAAAGTGGGTATTTGTGGTGAACATGGCGGCGATCCTGAAAGCGTTAAATTCTGTCACCGTATTGGCATGAACTACGTAAGTTGTTCTCCATTCCGTGTGCCGATTGCACGCCTGGCTGCTGCACAAGCTGCGCTGGAAACACCAAGGAAGAAATAGCGAAAAGTGATGTAAACAAAAATGCCTGTAAGTGAAAGCTTACGGGCATTTTATATATGCCTCCTATACTTTCTGCATAATTTATGTTACTTACTGAAAGCTGCAAATTGCCAATAAATTGTACATTGAGGACTGACAGAAATGAAAATTCAATATGAGTACCGGCTTAAAATTATTGATTCTTGCCTCTTGTATTATTTGCTCACTGTATGGGTTCCTAATTAAAATACCTGTACCATTAAGAGGGCATGATAAATTGCTGCATGCCGGTTTTTATTTTGGTGCCGCTGTTTTTTTGAATTTTTTATTTCAAAAAAAACAAGTGCTGATATTTATCCTGCTGGCATTATTTGGTGTTTTAATTGAGTACCTGCAACAAGTATCTAATAAAATCATGCACTCACATATTCATGGCAGATTTGATAAAGAAGATATTTATGCCAATATGAAGGGACTGTTTCTGTATGCCGGTATTGCGCTGATTTATTTTGCATTTGCCGCAATACTTCGTACTGAAAAAAAAGAAAGCTCAAATATTTAATTGATATTAAATAGCAGAAATAGTATATTAGAGTTATTACTTCCCGCCACAGGCTCTAACAGAAACTTTTAAACAACTTATCATGACAACCCACCTTCGCTTTTTAGCGATTACAGGCAGTTTACTGTTTGTGATCCTTTCAGTACGATCTCAAACTTCCTATAACAATGAGATTAAACAATACGCTGTTTCGCTTTACAATTCTTTTGACCTCATGCAAAAACGTTCCGGGGTACTTCGCTTTGATGATACGGCAAGATTAAAATGGAATAATCTACCTGTGGGTCTTAGAGCAAGAGTGGGTACCAGTATTGGCAATATGACAGAAGACCAAAGGAGAATAGTACATCGTATACTTTCTGCATCATTCAGTTCACAGGGATATTTAAAAGCCACCAGTATCATGCATTTGGATGATCTACTGAACAGGTTTACAGACAGTTTACTGTACCGTAAAGAGATCAATGATACTACATTTAAATTTTTACGCTCTTTATTATGGTCGCATAAAAATTATTTTTTTGCATTTTTCGGACAACCTGCAGACAGTATCTGGGGATACAAATTAGAAGGTCATCACCTGTCCGTGAATTTTACTTTTGTAAAAGACAAATTATCTGTAACGCCATTTTTTATAGGCACAGACCCTGCAGAATATCCCAATTCAGAATATGCTGGCTGGCGAGTATTAGGACAAGAAGAAGACCTTGGTATCAAACTTATACATTTGTTATCCGCTGATCAGCAAAAGAAAGCCATCATGACTAAAGAAGTTCCGAAGGATATCATCACTGCAGCGGAAAGCGGAAAACGTTTGGTTGACAACTGGGGTATTTTAGGCGCAGATATGAATAAAGAACAAAAAGCCGTACTGCAATATATCATCAGGGAGTTTGTATTCAATTTAGAATATGATAAAGCAGTGATTGAATATGAAAAGATTATTAAAGCCGGAGTAGATAAAATTTATTTTGGCTGGATTGGTGAAACAGAGGAAAAGAAAGCACACTATTATGTATTGAATGGTCCTACTTTCATCATTGAATTTGATAATAATGGAGGACCAAGAAAAGCCGCCAATCACATTCATGCCATATGGAGGGAGAAAGGAAATGAATATGGTGAAGATGTTTTAAAGCTGCATTACCTTATGGGAAAACATAATTAAATAATACAACAACCTTTACTTAATATAAACTAAACAACATGACCAAAAAACATTTTTTTGTATGCCTACTTTTAATTGGATTATCAATTTCCAGCAGTTGCAATCCTGCAAATAATGACAAAACAGTAGTTGCGGAAACACCCACTGCAGTAAAAGAAACACCAGACTATTTTTTACTGCGTCCTTCGGTAGAAAAACAATATGGTTATTCGCATGCTGTAAAAATGGGCAACCATATTAAAATTTCCGGAGCGGTTAGTATGGATAGTGCCGGTAATTTAATAGGCGCTGGAAATCTTGACCTGCAAATGAAAAATTGTTATAAAGACCTTGAAACTATTTTAAAACATTATGGCTGTACATTCGACGATGTATTTGCTGAGAATGTTTATACTACCGATATGGCCGGTTTTGAAAAAGTATCGGTATACCGTAACAGTATTTATAAAAAGCAATTTCCTACAGGCACCTGGCTTGAAGTAAAAGGCCTGGCAATACCCGGTCAGTTGATTGAAATTGACATGGAAGCACAGAAACAATAGTGCAATAAAAATGATTTGCCTTAATCTGAATTACAGGTTAAGGCAAATCATTTTCAATAATTACTTATCTCCCGCTGCGCCACAATCAAAAACATATTCTCCTGAGCCCAGTTCTATAATCACCTGTTGATTTTCTTGTTTAATATTTTTAAATGCTGTAGTAAGAGGTACACCGTTTTCTGTTATTACTGAAATATCTTTTACCGGAAGTGTAACTGTTGCAGTGGTGTTTGCCGGAATGCTTACCCGCACAATTAATTTGCCTTCCTTAGTTTCCCATCCCGATGCAATGGTGCCATAGCTGCTTTCGAAACTGGCTTTTGCAAATTTTAATTTTTTATTGGGATGAGGCTGTATTAGAATATGTTTATAGCCCGGAGATCCAATTTCAATTCCTGCAGATACCCGATACATCCAATCGCCAATAGCACCGTAGGCATAATGATTAAATGAGTTCATGCCCACATCCTGAAAAGTACTGTCTGTTTTTTGCCCGTCCCATCTTTCCCAAATAGTAGTGGCGCCCATTTTAACAGGATATAACCAACTGGGATAAGTTTCCTGCAATAATAAATCATAAGCAATGTCTGTTCTTCCGTTAGCCGTAAGTACATGGCATAAATAAGGCGTACCTAAAAAACCGGTTGACAAATGATTGCCCCTGCTTTTAATATCATCAACCAAATATTGAGTGGCCACTGGTTGCATTTCTTTTGAGAGTAACCCAAAATGAAGGGCGAGTACATAACTGGTTTGAGATTCAGAAGCAATGCGTCCTTCTGCAGTTACATAGTTTATAATGAATGCTGCTTTTACTTTTTCAAATACATCAGTATATAATTTTTCATCGGCAGTATTCCCTAAAACTGCAGCAACCTGAGCTACAATTTTTGCAGAATAAGCATAGAACATAGTAGCAATCATATCCGGACTGGTATAACCATCATTCTCCGTTTGGTGCATCGATTTATAAAATAACCAGTCGCCAAATACACTTCCACCCTTCCACAAATAACTATCCCCAGCATTGTTTCGGATATAATCCACATAAGCTTTCATGCTTGCATATTGTGTTACTAAAATTTGTTTATCCCCATATACATTATACATGGTCCATGGTGCAATGGTAGCCACATCACCCCAACCCGCAGAAGTACTTTTATTTCTTAACACATCCGGAATTACAAACGGCACTTTTCCATCAGCATCCTGATCGGCAGTAATATCCTGCAACCATTTGGTAAAGAATGGTGCTACATCCATATTAAATGCTGCGGTACGGCAAAATGCTTGTGCATCACCGGTCCAGCCTAAACGCTCATCACGCTGCGGGCAATCGGTAGGCACATCAACAAAATTTCCTTTTTGCCCCCATTGAATATTATGCTGCAGCTGATTGATCAATGCATTAGAACATTCAAATGACCCTGTAGGTTTCATATTGGAATGCACCACTATACCTGTTACATTATCCGCAGTTAATGTGCCGGGAAAATTGCTCAAGGCAATATACCTGAATCCAAAAAAAGAAAACCTGGGTTCATACGTTTCTTCCTCGCCGCCTTTTAGGGTATACTTTGCCGAAGCTCTTGCAGCACGAAGGTTATCGGTATAAAAATTACCAAATTTGTCCAGCACTTCTGCATGACGCACCGTAACGGTTGTTCCTTCAGTTCCTTTCACTTTTAATTTTACCCAGCCCACCATGTTCTGTCCAAAGTCAACCACCTGTTCTCCTTTTGGCGTGGTAAAAATTCTAATGGGTTTAATTTCCTGTATTTTTTTTACCGGAACGGTTTGCGTGCTGATCAGATTATTTTTAGCAATATCCACTACTGTAACAGGTCGCCATGTACGCTCTTCAAAACCTGCTTCACTCCAACCTTTCATTTCTTTACGGGCATCATAATCTTCTCCATCATAAATGCCATCTAATGTAACCGGACCTTCCTGTGTACCTTTCCATGAATTATCCGTGCTTATTGTTTCATTTGTACCATCAGAATAGGTGATTTGTAACTGACAAAGCAAACCCAGTTTTTTTCCATATGTTCCCCAGTTATTTTCCCATGCCAATGAGCCACGGTACCAGCCATCAGCAAGCATTGCTCCCATAGCATTCTTACCCTGTTGTACCAATGCGGTTACATCATATGCCTGATATTGTAAACGTTTATTGTAAGAGGTCCAGCCGGGAGTTAATACTTCATCTCCCACTTTTTTACCATTAATGTATAATTCATAAAAGCCATGACTGGTAACAAATACTCTGGCTGCTTTTATGGTTTTTTGAACTACAAAACTTTTGCGCACCAGTAAACCCGGCATATGACGTTCAGCAGATTGCACCGGTTCTATCCAACTGGCTTTCCAGTCGTTTGCAGTAAGTAATCCCATTTCCCAATATGCCATATCACTCCAGGGAGAACTATTATTAACATTATCCCAAATTTTTACCTGCCAGTAATATCTTGCAGCGCTTTGTAAAGGAGCTCCTGCATAGGGCTGTAATATAGATTCCCCACTCGTTATTTTTCCACTCTGCCAAACTATACTTTTTGCACTAAAATTTTTATTGGTACTCACCCTGATGCTGTAAGCAGTTTGTAAAATATTTTTTGCAGTGCTTTTTATTTTCCAGCTCAGTCTTGGTTGAACTACCCCCAATCCCATTGGATTTGTTTTGTGTTCGCAACTTAGATCTGTAACTGTTAAGTTTTGTGCCCCTATTGTTTGAGTCAGCAATAACAGTAAAGCAAGCTTAATATATCGCATAAAGATTTTTTTGTTTAAATATAAGTGTTTTTCAGATTTTGGGGATGCCTATTACTTTAAAAATAAGGATCCTTATTTATGATGTAAAACTGATATTCTTCATTCAGGAATGATGAATATCAGTTTTAATTACTGTTCTGTTGCTTACTTTTGACCTGTTATATGACTATCTGGAAAAATATCATTCGTCGCCCCAGCTGATTCTGCTTTCAGCATCTCCCTTTTATAATTATTTATTTTTTTTCATTGCTGGTATACTACCAGTTAAAATAGCATATATGAAAACCATCATAGAGCCATTTCGCATAAAATCGGTGGAGCCGATTTATTTTAATACCAAAGAAGAACGCATCAATATTTTAAACAAAGCCAACTTTAATCCTTTTCTCATTCATTCTGTAGATGTATTGATTGACCTGTTAACCGACAGCGGCACCAGTGCGATGAGCAGTAATCAATGGGCAGGCATTATGCAGGGGGACGAATCCTATGCCGGCAGCCCGAGTTTTTTTCGTTTTGAAAAAGTAGTACAGGATATAACCGGTATGCCATTGGTAATACCTACCCATCAGGGAAGGGCAGCCGAAAAAATACTCTTCAGTATACTCGGTGGTAAAGGAAAATATTTTGTGAGCAATACCCTTTTTGATACTACCAGAGCCAATATAGAATTCTCCGGAGCAGAAGGTATTGACCTGTTATGTGAAGAAGGCAAACATCCGTCTATCCCTGCGCCTTTTAAAGGCAATATGGATGTGGATGCTTTACAAAAAGTTATAGTAGAAAAAGGTGCTGAAAATATTCCATTGGTTATTATCACCATTACCAACAATTCAGGCGGAGGCCAGCCGGTAAGTATGGAAAATATAAAAGCGGTAAGAGCAATTTGCAGCAAGCATAAAATTTCATTATTCATTGATGCCTGCCGTTTTGCAGAGAACAGTTATTTTATCAAGCTGCGGGAAGCAGGATATGCCGATAAAACAGTTCCTGAAATTGCCAGAGAGTTATTTTCTTATGCAGATGGTTGCACCATGAGTGCTAAGAAAGATGCATTTGCCAATATTGGAGGTTTTTTAGCCATGCATGATGACAACCTGGCCTTACTATGCAGAAATTTATTAGTTATTACAGAGGGCTTTCCTACTTATGGTGGTTTGGCAGGTCGCGACCTTGAAGCCATTGCCATTGGCTTACAGGAAGTAATGGACGAACATTATCTGCAATACCGTATCCGCAGTATTGAATACCTCACCAATAAACTGATTGCAGCAGGTGTGCCTGTAATGCAGCCAGCCGGAGGCCATGCAGTATATCTGGATGCTAAAGCATTTTTATCGCATATACCGGTTGATCAATATCCCGGACAGGCTTTGGTTGGTGCCTTATATATTGAAGGGGGTATCAGAGGAGTGGAAATTGGTTCCTTAATGTTTGGAAAATATGATGCGGATAAAAAATTAATCCCCGCAGCATTAGAATTGGTTCGTTTGGCCATTCCACGAAGAGTATATACACAAAGCCATATTGATTATGTGGCCGAAGTAATCATTGAAGTATTCAATAACAGACAAAGCATACAAGGACTTACAATAATTGAGGAATCTCCGATGCTCAGGCATTTTACAGCAAAACTGCAACCCATTAATACATTATAAAACTGATAAAGATGAAAAATACAATTAAAAGAAGCTGGGCAGAACCTTACAAAATGAAAATGGTGGAACTGCTTAAAATGACAAGTCCTGCACAAAGAAAAAAAGCTTTAGTGGATGCAGGCTATAATACCTTTTTACTAAGATCAGAAGATGTGTATATTGATCTATTAACCGATAGCGGCACTTCGGCTATGAGCGACCGCCAGTGGGCAGGTATGATGCTGGGAGATGAATCTTATGCTGGCAGCAGAAATTTTTATCATTTAGAAGAAGTGGTAAGAGAAGTGTACGGATACAAATATATGATCCCCACCCATCAGGGACGGGGAGCCGAAAATATTTTATCGAAGATATTAATTAAGAAAGGCGATATCATTCCCGGCAATATGTATTTTACCACTACACGGTTACATCAGGAATTAGCCGGTGGAAAATTTGAAGACATTATCATTGACGAAGCACATGACCCGGAAAATGAATTACCCTTTAAAGGCAATATTGATCTGAATAAATTAGAAAAACTGGTGAAAAAACACGGGGCTAAAAAAATACCTTATGTAAGTATGGCTACCAGTGTAAATATGGCCGGTGGCCAGCCCATCAGCATGCAGAACCTGAAAGAGCTGAGGGCATATACAAAAAAGCATGGCATACTGGTGATTCATGATATGACAAGAGTTGCAGAGAATGCTTATTTTATTCAGCAAAGAGAAAAAGGGTATGCAACTAAAAGTATTAAACAAATTGTAAAAGAGATTTGCTCTTATACAGATGGCGCCACTATGAGTGCCAAAAAAGATGCCCTTGTAAATATCGGGGGATTTCTTGCAGTGAATGATTACAATATTTTTGAAGAAGCCAGAAATATGGTGGTGGTTTATGAAGGCTTACATACTTATGGCGGATTAGCCGGAAGAGATATGGAAGCGATGGCGATTGGTATTGGTGAAAGTGTAAGCGATGAACATATCCGTGCAAGAGTTGGACAGGTGATTTATCTGGGTGAAAAAATGATTGAATACAATGTGCCCATTGTAAAACCCATTGGCGGACATGGTATTTTTGTGGATGCAAAAAAATTTTTGCCGCATATTCCTCAGCATCAATATCCGGCTCAAACATTAGCAGCAGAAATTTATCAGGACTCCGGTGTAAGAACCATGGAACGTGGTGTGGTATCTGCAGGAAGAAAAGCCAATGGCGAAAATTATTTTCCTAAGTTAGAACTGGTACGTTTTACCATTCCGCGCCGGGTATATACCCAGGCTCATATGGATGTGATTGCCGAATCTGCCGGAAGGGTTTTTGAAAAACGTAATACCATCAAAGGAATGAAGATGATTTATGAACCAAAGTATTTGAGGTTTTTTCAGGCGAGGTTTGAGAAACTGAAATGATGTTTTTCCCACAAAGGCGCAAAGAACACAAAGTAAATATCTTAGTGCCTTTGTGGGATTTATTTTAATTGAATAGCTATAAAATTATTCTAATCAGAAAAAAGCAAAGAATATTTTTCCCACAAAGACGCAAAGCACACAAAGTAAATATCTTAGTGACCTTAGTGCCTTTGTGGGATTTGTTTTACACTTCTACCTCACTCCTGTTCCAGATGATTTTTTTACCAAAACCCAGGGTACTATCTGTCATTTTAATATACAATAGCTCCACTACCCAAAGCTCTCCTGGCATGACCAATGCAGCTGGATTTTTTTTATAATAATGCGACGGAGCGGCGATAGTTAAAGGATCATCCTCTTTAAGCATTATGCCTTCAAACTGGATACCTTTTACCATTAGCTTGTTTAATTTATCGGGTAAAATGGTACCGGCAATAGTTTGTTTTT
>JBAXET010000097.1:0-11846 GCA_037140275.1 Ferruginibacter sp.
CCGTGTATCCAACCTTCTTCGTTACCAATACTCCACATAAAAACACTGGGATGGTTTCTGTCTCTTAATATCAATCTATCGAACTGACTTAAATATTCTGTTGATGTTCCAATCAAACGATTTTCATCCAGCACCAGCATACCAAGTTCATCGCAGGCCTGTAATAATTCAGGTGTTGGAGGATTATGAGAAGTACGATATGCATTTACACCCATCTCTTTCAATAATTTAATACGGTAGTATTGCAATGCATCGGGCACAGCACTACCCACTCCTGCATGATCCTGATGGCAGCAAACTCCGTAAATTTTTATGGGCTTACCATTTAATGATAATCCTTTCGCTGCATCCATCACAATGGTTCTGATACCAAATGTGGTATTGACACTGTCGATCACTTTATCATTTTGTTTTAACAACGTGGTTAGTTTATATAAGTATGGATCATCCAGGTTCCATAATGTAGGATCGGTGATCTTAAACTGGTATTGAATTTTTTTAGTGTCGCCATTCACTACAGAAACCCCTTCCACCAATGTACCGGTTACTTTATTGCCACTCTTGTCGTAGATATAATATACCAGGCTGGTAGCGGCTCTGTTAAATCCATTATTAGCCACTTTGGTTTCCACCGCAACAGTAGCAATATTATTTTTTACCGTACTGCTTACAAAGCTGCCGTACTCAGCAATATGTACCGGATTATATTTTTCTAACCAAACATGGCGGTAGATTCCGGCGCCTTCGTAAAACCAGCCTTCAAATTGTGAGGCATCCACACGAACCACCAGTACATTTTTTTTACCGAAGTTGATGTAGTCAGAAATGTCTAAAGCAAATTCGCTGTAACCGCTTACGTTACTTCCCAGATAATGACCATTTAGGTATACGGTGCAATTACGGAATACGCCATCAAAGCGGATATTAAATTTATTGCCTGCATCAGCAGCTGCTACAGTAAATGTTTTACGGTACCAGCCAATACTGGTTTTAGGAAATAATCCGCCCACTGCTTTAAAGCCATGATCCTGCAGGCCTTCATCTTTTATATTTACAAAATCCTGTTCTACTGCCCAATCGTGGGGCAGATCCAAAGTGCGCCATGGCGTATCATTGAAATTGGGTGCGATAGCGCCTCTTCCCGACCCTGCCTTAGCCAGATTATAATTGATATTGTAATTAAAGTCATTCTTAGTGTCTGATGCATCTCCAAAATGGAATTTCCAGTTTTTATCCATTGAAATCCTTTCCCGTACAGGAGATTGGGCTGAAGCTGAAAATACCAACAGCAACAACAGCGAAGTAATAATTAGTCTCATTATATAAGTTTGAAAATGTGGTTAAATATAGTACTAAAAGCAGTACTATTTAGTGACCGTTTTACTTTAATTTTGTAACTCAAATTCAAAGCAAAATTTTATGGAATACAGAATAGAAAAAGACACGATGGGTGAGGTACAAGTACCGGTAAAAGCATATTATGGCGCTCAAACCCAGCGCAGCATCGACAATTTTAAAATTGCCCAGGACATCAACCGAATGCCGAAAGAAATTATACAGGCATTTGCCTATTTAAAACATGCTGCTGCATTAACTAATTATGATGCAGGCATATTGACTAAAAAGAAAGCTGATCTGATTGGTAAAGTATGTAAAGAAATATTAGACAATAAACTGAATGATTATTTTCCATTAGTGGTTTGGCAAACCGGCAGCGGTACACAAAGCAATATGAATGTGAATGAAGTGGTTGCTTACCGGGGTCATGTACTGAATGGTGGCAAACTATCTGATAAAGAAAAATACCTGCATCCTAATGATGATGTAAATAAAAGCCAGAGCAGTAATGATACCTTTCCTACTGCCATGCATATTGCTGCTTATAAAATTTTAATTGAAACTACTATTCCCGGCATTGCCAAACTACGCAATACTTTAGATAAAAAAGCCAAGGCATTTAAAAAAGTGGTAAAGATCGGACGTACCCATTTTATGGATGCTACTCCATTAACATTGGGTCAGGAATTCAGCGGATATGTTTCACAGTTAGACCATGGATTAAAAGCCATTAAAAATACATTAGCGCATTTAAGTGAACTGGCATTGGGTGGTACAGCAGTGGGTACAGGAATTAACACGCCTCCAAAATATGATGTTAATGTAGCAAAGCATATTGCCAAACTCACCAAATTACCATTCCGCACTGCCGACAATAAATTTGAAGCACTTGCCGCACATGATGCTATTGTAGAAGCACATGGTGCATTAAAAACAGTGGCTGTAAGCTTAATGAAAATTGCCAATGATGTGCGTATGTTGTCATCCGGCCCAAGAAGCGGTATTGGAGAAATTCATATTCCGGATAATGAGCCAGGATCTTCAATCATGCCCGGCAAAGTAAACCCTACTCAATGCGAAGCAATAACCATGATTGCTGCACAAGTAATGGGTAATGATGTTGCCATTGGTATTGGAGGCAGCAATGGACATTTTGAACTGAATGTATTTAAGCCGGTGATGATCTATAATTTTTTACATAGTGCCCGACTGATTGGGGATGGTTGTGTAAGCTTTAATGATAAATGTGCGGTGGGTATTGAGCCATTAAAAGCCAATATTAAAAAGCATGTCGACAATTCACTGATGCTGGTAACTGCACTCAATACAAAAATTGGTTATTATAAAGCTGCTGAAATTGCTCAGAAAGCACATAAAGAAGGAACTACATTAAAAGAGATGGCTGTTAAGCTGGGCTATGTTACTCCAAAAGAATTTGACGAGTGGGTAGTGCCTGCAAACATGGTTGGAAAAATATAATATTGCCGCTTTGTAATTTCGGTGTTACTGCACCGTAACACTGAAATTACAAAATGATGCCCCTGTGCGTGGTGTTATAGTGGTGGTACCCTGTACAATGGGCACCCCACTCCCACGAAGGATAACATTCTGTAAGCCCGCTGCAGCAAATACTCCCGATGCAGTAAAGCCGAATCCATTTATCGTATTAGTAGAAAGTGTAAACGCACCAGGTGTAGTAACATCTACCTGCACAACAACTGTATTGGCATTATCCAAAGGTTTGGAATGTATATAAAATCCATTGATGGTTATTGGAGCGCAACTATTAGGCGCCCCGCTTAAAGTAAATACTGCAGGCGGAGGCAAGGGTTTTACATCTACATAGTAATTACAAGTCTGTGTTCCGGTATTAGGAATAAAGGCCGTACTTTCTGATTTTGTTGGTGTACCCGATGCATAAAGAGTAACAGTTTGCGGGCCCAAAAAACTAAACATTCCTGCTGCGTTAAATGTTAATCCGTTTGCCGGATTGGTATTGATACTGTACACTCCTGTTTTGGTAACATTCACTTTCATGATTGCCGTATTGTTTACTGTAGTAACAATACCCGCATAGTAATCTCCCGCAATTACAGGTCCTGCACATATTCCGGGAGTGCCATCAAAACTAAACATGGCTTTATTGTCTACCGTTGCAAATACAACAATATTTAAATCGCAACTGCTAATGGTATTTTTTACGGTTACTTTAGTAGTGTCGGCTTTTAGGGGAGTACCTGTTCCTGTTAAAGTAATATTTTGTACTCCTGCAGCAGTAAAAGTGCCGCTGCCCGAAAATAAAAAGCCATTGGTGGTTGATGCATTTACGATATATTTTCCCGGTCGGGTTACATCTGCCAGTAAAGTAATTTGATTCAAAGAATTTAATGCACTGTCTTTTACATAAGCACCGTTTACATACACCCCGGCGCAATCATAGGGACTGCCTACCAGTATAAATTCGGCAAATGGCGTAGTAGAAACTTTCACTTTAAAATTGCAAAAACTGCTACCGTACACTATTCTGAAACTATACTCGCCTGCAATTTTAGGCTTGCCATTTGCAAAAAGGCGAATGGTATTAATTCCCTTGCTTACCTTACCTGTACCTCTGAAAGAAATCCCATTAACGGTATCTGATTTAATTTCAAAAGTACCGGGTTGCACCACTTCGGCCTGCACATCTATATAATTGGAATTGGTTAAAACAGAATCTATAATAAAAAGGCCGGTTGCTGTTACAGGCAAACAATTGCCTGCCCCATCTTTTTTTAAAAAGCCGTTAGATACCCCGTCAAAATACAATTCTCTTTGACAGGATAAGTGCAGCAATACCACCGATAACACAAGAAGTGTTGATCTGAAAATTTTCATACCAGCATTTGATTCTGTATAAAGATAAGTTTTTATACCTTTTTTCCGTGCGGCAGCCTTCTTGCAAAATTGTGATGTAAAAAAATACCCTCTTTTCGGAGGGTATTTTTAATCTGTTATTATTTGCATTTATAATAAAATTTCAACCTGCCAGCTGCAGCCGGAATAGAAGGCTGGTCATCTCCCGTCATCTGAACGCCGGTAACATAATTATCGCGGCTCATGATATAAGTTTTAAAGCCGGATACTGCAGAATCCACTATAATATTTCCCGGATCGTAATACCTTATTTTAAGGTCTTTTATTGCATTGGTAGATTTAGTGCCAAAATTCAGGAACTGATTGAATGATGCAAAACCGGTTTCATCGGGAAAAATATACATGTAATTCTTTGGTGCAATATTAGTGTAGTAACTAATGGTGGCATCTTGTATCAGATCGCTGGTAAACATATCCTGCAATTGCATGGCAGTTAAATTTCCATTTACATAAGTGTAGGTGGTTTGTAAAAAGGGCACTGCGGGTAGCAAAGAAAAATAATAAGATCTTTGTACCAGATGACCGGCACCATCATAATTATAAATCACATCATATTCCGGAGAAGCGGGCACTGTAGGATCGATAAGACCATGAAATACTTTCACTCTTTTAGTGGCTATATCAAGAATGAAATACTGGTCGGCATCAATGGCCAAAGTATCAGAATAATATTGCGGCAAAGAACTAAAATCAATTGTAGACGTAAGACTGTCGAATTTTGTTACAGCAGTTACCACATCAGCCGCATTTATTAAAGCACTGATAGAACCAATACCCGTACCGCTTGCGCTATCGGCATAAGTAATTTTATTGATGCGGCAATCTGTACCAATAATATTGGCCGAATCACCACTGGCCCCTTCGGTGCTGTATTCTTTTTGACAGGCCGATAAAACGAGTACTGTTGCAAGTATGTAAAGAATATTTTTTTTCATTGCCATGTATTAATTTTTTCTATACTCAGGTATTAATAATCAACTTCGTGCTATTGTAATTGTGCTCTGAACTTTCCGTTAGTGATGGTTACATTTCCTGTTAGTCCTTTTGCTGTGCCGCTGAATGTGCCACTCACAATTTTATTTGCTGTATCTATTACATCAAATTTTATATCTACATTTTGGCCAAGGGTACTTACATCGGCTTGATATACCTGACCAGTTATGGTAGATAGTCCGGTGAATACACCAATGGGTACACCAATATTAGAAGTTTTATAAGTAACTCCTGTAACAGGATTACCCAATGTTGTTACAGCAACAGAGTATGCAGTATCACCTGTAATGGAGAATGCACTTACACTAAGCATTACAAAACCTGAATTATTAATTGCCATAGCTACCACTCCGGAAGTGTCGGCCGCAATATTTTTAGTGCCGTCAGTAAATTGCAAATAGTATTGGGATGTTCCTCCACCACCACCTCCTCCACTACCTGCAGGCAGTACGGTAGTATTATAAGTACAGGTACTTAAAGTAGGAGTGCTAACAATTATACTGGCATTGCCCGCTGTGGTGGGTATTCCCGATCCTGTTAAAGTTACATTTTGCAAACCCGGAGTATTTAACACCCCGCTGCCGCTAAAAGCAAATCAGCTGCTACTGGCAGCCGCAATAAAATAGGTGCCCGGTATAATAACATCAATGGTAACGGTGATAGTATTGGTTGGTGTTAATGGAACGCCAACGGTGTATACACCATCTACTCTGGCTCCGGTACAGATGCCCGGTGCGCCACCCAATGTATATGCAGCAGCTGGAGCGCCCGCCCCAACTACAGTAATATCAAATGAACAGGTACTGGGGAGTCCCAAAAATTTTACTGTAAAAGTATAAGTGCCTCCGGCAACAGGTTTGCCATTGGGATATAATCTGATGGTATTATTACCAAATACTGCAAAGCCCAAACTTCTGAATGAAAAACCGTTAATGGTATCAGACCGCACTTCATAGGTTCCGGGTACTGATGTATTCACCTGCACATCCACATATTGAGTTTTGCTCAATACAGAATCTACCCTAAAAATACCATTGACCACTACAGGCAAACAATCACCTGACAGGTCTTTTTTAAAAATACTTTTGGCAACCCCGGAATCATCGAATTTCAATTCTTTTTGGCAAGACAAAACCAGAATTGCAGCTGACACAACCAAAATAAGTGATCTGAATATTTTCATACCCCGGTATAATATTAATTTTGATAAAGATAAGTTTTTTATGAAACCTGCGATTCGTCGTTCACAAGGGCTTTTGTTTCCCCTGTATGATTATTTTCCTCCTCATTCCGCTGCCTGAAAAACCGCTTTTGAAAAACTAAAATCGTTAATACGCCTGTGGATATTGCCGCATCGGCCAGATTAAAAATAGGCCTGAAAAATTCAAAATGCTGTTCCCCCCAAAAAGGCATCCATTTAGGAAACTGACCTCTAATAACGGGGAAATACAGCATATCCACCACATTGCCATGTAAAAAAGAGGCATATCCCTGTTTTCCCAATATAGCCAAGCCAGCGTAGCCCACATATTCTTTACTGTATACATCCATCGTCATACCCTTATCAAAAATTAATCCATAAAATGCAGAATCGAGCAAATTACCCAGTGCACCGGCATAAATTAAAGCGGCACAAATGACAAATCCTTTATGAAACTGCTGCTTAATAATATTCCCCAGGTACCAGGTTCCAAATATTACTGCTACCAAACGAAACACCGTAAGGGCCAGTTTGCCCCAGTTACCGCCAAACTTCCAGCCATAGGCCATGCCCGGGTTTTCAACAAAATACAATTGAAATTTTTCGCCCAAAACATTATGGGGATCATTTAATGCAAAATGTGTTTTGATATAAATCTTCAGCGCCTGATCGGCAATAACCACCAGTGCTATGATAAATGCGATATGTTTTCCTTTCATAATAAGGCGCAAATATAAGGTTAAAAGCTGTGTATTGGGCCCTTACTACAGCACACATTACCCCGTGGCTACTCTTCGTAATATATACGTTTTACCCGCTGAGATATTCCGGTTAAAACTTCATAGGCAATGGTATTGGCCCAATGCGCCAGTTCGGCCACAGACAGTTCTTCCCCAAAAACAATCACATCATCTCCTTCTCCAGCATCTAGTCCTGTAATATCCAGCATGGTCATATCCATACAAACATTGCCAATTACTTTTACCTGTTTTCCATTCAGGTACATTTTTCCTTTACCGTTGCTCAAACTTCTTGGGTATCCATCCGCATAACCTATTCTTACTGTAGCAATACGACTGTCTTTTTTTGCAATGCCCATCCGGCTATAGCCCACACTTTCTCCGGCTTTTACCGTTTTAATTTGAGAGATAGTAGTTTTTAAAGTGCTTACATTCTTTAATTTTTTTTGCATGGCAGCATTACTGTCTATCCCATACAAACCAATACCCAGCCGAACCATATCCAGCTGTAAATTTTTATGCCGGTGAATTGCCGATGTATTGGCGATATGTTTAATAAAACTGTATCCGATATTTTTTTGAAGCAGTTTACAACTTTTTACAAAAGAAGCCGCCTGTGCTTTGGTAAATGCATCATGGGCAGCGCTGTCGCTTGCTGCCAAATGTGAAAAGACAGATTGTATCTTAAATTGTTTAGAAGTTTTCAGTTTTGCGGCCAGTCCGGGTATTTCAGCTGCCACAAAACCCAAACGATGCATGCCGGTATCCAGTTTGATATGTACCGGATAATTGCCGATGGCAGATTGCTGCAGATAATCTTCAAACGCATTCAGTATACCAAATGAAAATAATTCGGGCTCCAGGTTATATTGTACCAGCATATCAAATGTAGCCGCTTCGGCATTCATTACCATTATGGGCAAACTGATCCCTGCTTTACGAAGCGCAATAGCTTCATCTGCATATGCAACCGTTAAATAATCTACTTTATGAAACTGCAGCAGGTTAGCAATTTCATAACTGCCGCTGCCATAACTGAATGCCTTAACCATGGCCATCATTTTAACTCCTGGCTTTAATTGTTGCTGATAGGCTTTTAAATTATGTGTTATGGCATTCAGGTTGATTTCTAAAACTGTTTGATGACTTTTTTGTTCCAGTAAATGACTGATCTGTTCAAATTCAAATACCCTTGCACCTTTTAATAAAATGGTTTCATTAGAAAAATGCAGGGTGGCAAAATGCTGTATAAAATCTGCTGTATCTCTGAAAAATGCAGCATCGCTGATACTTGCAAAACAATCTTTATGGGCACTGATTTCTGTACCGATAGCAATAAAACGGTGAATATTTTTTTGAAGCAGGATATTGGCAACTTCTTTATATAATTGCTTATTCGATTTTCCGCTCTGCAAAATATCACTAATGATTACCGTTCGTTTGGGATGTTGCTGTTGTTGCTGTAAAAAATCCAGTGCAATAGAAAGTGATGTTATATCTGCACTGTAACTGTCATTGATAACAGAACAATGATTAATACCTTCCTTTAATTCCATCCGCATTTCCACCGGCTTTAACTGCAGCATACGGGTGGCAATAACTTCATCACTGATTTGCAAATGCAATAACACACACCAGCAGGTGATGGCATTTTTTATAGCTGCATCATTGGTAAATGGTATTGAAATGCTGATCTTTTTTTTATTATATACAGCCTGTATAACCGTAGAATATGGCTGCACTTGTACAGATTGTATAAAAACCGTGGCAGATTTTTTACGACCCCAGCTGAATAATACCGCCTGATTATTTTTTTTCTGACGTTGTAATACGGTATCAACAACAGCATCATCTTTACAATAAATCACCAGGTCCGTATGAGTAAACAGCTTTGCTTTCTCTTCTGTTTTGCGCAGCATGCTTTCAAAACCTTCGGCATGGGCGTCGCCAATATTGGTGAAAATGCCAATGGATGGTTGTATAATTTGTTGCAGATTTTCCATTTCTCCATTCGTGGAAATACCTGCTTCAATAATACCCAGGTTATATGAAGCATTCATTTGCCAAACACTTAACGGAACGCCAATTTGTGAATTATAGCTTTTAGGACTGCGTACAACAGCATAATCGGGATGTAGCAATTGGTACAGCCATTCTTTTACAATAGTTTTTCCGTTGCTTCCGGTAATACCAATAATGGGAATTTTAAACCGCTTGCGGTGATGCGCTGCCAATAGCTGTAATGCAGTTAATACATTTTTTACAGTTATTATATTGGCTTCGGCATATTCATTGGTGGAAAGAGAAAAGGCTTTGTCTACTATAAAATTTCTGACTCCTTTTGTGTACAGCTCCTCCACAAAATCTTTACCCTGCCTGCGGGGGCCGGTAATGGCAAAAAATAAAGTTGTTGAAGGAAATAATAATTTACGGCTGTCGGTTAACAGGTGTTCCACTGCATCAGCATCATTTTTATGTAATAAAAACGTACCATCAACTATTTTTTTTATGGCTGTAATGGAGTACATCTAAAAATATTTAACGGTGCTGTTCATCAGGCTTTGATATCTTTTGGCACACCTTTACGTTTATGATATATGGAATACAAAATGGATCCTGAAATACAAACAACAATCACCAGCAATGAAATCCATACCGGCATATGAAGATAGTGACTGTTAACACCAGCATATTCCAGTAAAGGCAGCATCATCTTTACTCCGATAAACACCAGCACAATAGCAATGCCCTGCTGCAAAAAATCGAATTTACTGGCAGCCCCGCGCAGCAGAAAAAACAGACTGCGTAAGCCTAATACAGCAAAGATATTAGAAGAGTAAATCAGTAATTTTTTACTTGGGTCGGGTATAATTGAAAAAACAGCCGGAATAGAATCAACTGCAAAAACAATATCAATCAATCCCAACATTATTACCACCATTGACAATTTTGTGAAATAAGATTTATTATGCTTTGTAATAACAAACCGTCCATGGGGCTCTTCATCGGTAGTGCGTAAATAACGGCGCATAAATTTAAAGGCCCAGTTCTCTTCCGGATTAAACTCCTCCTCCTCGCTGCTGCTGAACATTTTAATTCCGGTATACATTAAAAACACCCCAAACACATACATGATCCATCCAAACCTGGCTACCAATCCGCTGCCCACCGCTATAAACAGAATTCGGAAAATAATGGCCATTAAAATACCCAGTAATAAAACTCTGGAATAATTTACTTCCTTTACTTTAAAGAAGGAGAAAATGATAATGAACACAAAAATATTATCAATAGAAAGCGACCATTCCAGCAGATAAGCCGAGATATATGAAATGGCATCTTCTTTACCATGACCACCTTCATTTTCGTACCAGATAAAAGCACAGAATGCAAATGACAGCATTACCCAAAATATGGTTTGCAGCAATGCTGTTTTTAAACTGATGATCTGATTTTTTTTACTGAGTAATCCAAGATCAAGTACCAGCGCCACCAGAATAACAGCACTGAAAACGATATATATTAAAAGTGTTTTGTCCATTTTATTTTGTGTATTTTCTTTTACGGCGCCACTGATACATCAGCGCAAACAAAAAAACAATCAATACAGGAGCTGCTATATTCAAGAGCTGCCATTGCATTTTTTCTTCCTCTACTCTTTTTCCGTCCAGTAAGCGAAGGGTATAATCTTTTGCTTTTGCTTCCGACAAACCCGATGAATTAATTAAATAGTCTAAACAATTTTGCAAAAATTCTTTATTGGCAAACTGATACTGATATTGTGTACCATAAGTGTAAGGGTTAACACCCATTGGCAAAGGTTCATTTTTAACCACTCCATTCAGTACCATATCTCCATCGGCCACTACGATAATTTTATTGTCATCAAAACATTGCGGCTGAAAGGGAGCACCATATTTTTCCAGTGAATCGTTCATGGCCTGCGACAACCTGTTCTTATACAGCGATTGAAATTTTCCTTCCAGTAAAACTGCAACCGGAATATTGGCAGTTTTAAATTTTTCATCTTCAGCAGCATTAATATTTTCGGTACCGCTAATGAGTGCAGGTGTAGCCATCAATCTTGAATTGGGAGAAGAGCTTAACAAGATTGTTTTTTTAATACCCTCCGCCTCAACTGTATCAATAGAGTTAACAAATTTACCAGCTACTAATCCCAGATTTTTATTGATTGGGTGATTGGATTTTGATTCGAACAGCGGAAAATAATTCCAGTGTAAAAAATCCATCTGCTCACTGCCATTTACCACAAAGGGTAAAAAATCGCATTGTAAGTCCATTATCAGATCAGGATTGATACGGGCGCCGTATTTGAACAAAATATCATTCAGGTCTAAATTTCTGTCATAGGCCACTACCTGATTGCTCATGCTTTTTAAACTGTCCAGCTCCGCTTCAAGCTTATCCTTAAAAATGAGCAACTTACCGCCGCGCATTACAAACTGATCTATTTTTAATTTTTCTTCTGCAGAAAATGGCTGAGTGGGTTTCACTATCATCAGCAACTTAAATGTATCAGGGATGAATGTATTTACATTCAGATTGAATTGCTTTAAGTTATAATCCTGTTTTAAAACATTTTCTGCCAGATCATAAGTTCTTATATCCTGCGGCTCTCCGTTACCGGAAGAGTAGGCAAT
>JBAXET010000098.1:0-11605 GCA_037140275.1 Ferruginibacter sp.
TCCTTTTTAATTGGTTTACTGGTTAATTGGTTAATTGGTTTACTGGTTAATTGGTAAATGCAGCACCAAATATTTGTTGTTACACTAATAAACCAATTAACTGATTAACTGTTATACTATTTAACTAATTAACGTTTCAAACGATTCCATCCCAATACCATCTTCCACTTTAAAATCACCAATACGGGTACGCCTCAGGCTGCTTAAATAACCGCCACAGCCCAGTGCAGCACCAAAATCGTTGGCCAGACTTCGAATATAAGTACCCGTAGAACAGACTACATTAAAATGAACAACAGGCATAGCAATTTCCGTGAGTGTAAAAGAATGAATTGTGATAGGCCTTGCTTTTAATTCAACCTCCACGCCTCTTCTGGCCAGTTCGTACAAAGCCACCCCATCTTTTTTTATAGCAGAATACACAGGAGGAAATTGTTCAATGGCACCAACAAACTGATGCGTGGTATGTTCTAATAATTCCTTAGTAACAAATGAAAAGTCTTTTTCCTTTTCCGGAACACTTTCCAAATCATAAGTGGGCGTAACGGCACCTAATGTAATGGAGCCGGTATATTCTTTTTCAGCAGCCATGTATTCATTGATCTTTTTGGTAAACTTTCCGGTACATACAATAAGCAACCCGGTAGCCAGAGGATCAAGAGTACCGGCATGACCTATTTTTTTTATTTGCAGAATGCTGCGCAGTTTTCGCACCACATCAAAAGAAGTCCAGTGCAAAGGTTTATCTATTAAAATAGCTTTCCCATCAAGGTAAGTTTGCTGAAGAACAGGATCTACAGGAGGCCTTTTTACTCTTTCTTTTCGCTCCGGTGCTTCGCCACCGGCTTCCACTATTTTATTGGTATACCTTTCGCGGTATGTTTGTTTTCTTGCCAAAATTTTGAATACTTTTTTAGATACAAATCTAAACCATTAAACCTAATCAGTCTATTACACGAATTATACTAATTACACTAATTAACCAATAAACCTTTGGACCCTTTTCAACCTTTTCAACTTCTTCAACCTTTTCAACCTATATCGCCTGCCTGGCCTTTAATTCCAAATACTTATTTACTGCATTTACAGTAAGGTTTTCTGGTGCTGTAAGTACCGCCAGTATGCCATGCTTTTGCAGTTCTTTTACAATAAGTCTTTTTTCGTACTCGAATTTTTCTGCAATGGTTTTAATGTATACTTCTTCGATATTATCTGCTTTTAAATGAGAGAGTTTATGTAATTCGGTATTTTCAAAAAATACCACCATCAGTAAATGATGTTTGGCAATACTGCGTAAATAATTCAGTTGCCTTCTTAATCCGGATAAAGATTCAAAATTGGTATACAATACAATCAGGCTGCGGTGCTTGATACGGTTTCGAATTTGCATGTACAGCATTTCATAATCACTTTCTAAAAAAGCTGTCTCCTGATTATATAGCAACTGTAACACATGCTCCCGCTGAATAGGTTTTCGATCGGCCGCAATAAGCGAGCCCATTTTATTAGCAAATGTGAGTACTCCAATGCGGTCTTGTTTTTGCAGACAAACATTGGTTAGCACCAATGTACTGTTAATGGCGTAATCGAGCAGGGTAAGGTCTTTAAATGGCATTTTCATTAATCTGCCTTTATCAATTACACAATATACCTGCTGGCTGCGTTCGTCGGTATAATTATTCACCATCAAACTCACCCCTTTACGTGCAGTGGCTTTCCAGTTGATGGTACGAATATCATCTCCGGGCACATATTCTTTAATCTGTTCAAATTCCATACTATGACCAATCTTGCGCATCCGTTTGTTGCCATGCTCAGATTGAATTGTAGTTTGAGATAATAATTCATACTTACGCATCTGCATAAATGAAGGATATACCGGAACTATTTGGGCGGCATCAATATTATGGCGCCGCATTACCAACCCCAGCAAAGAACTTACATACAGAATGATATTTCCAAAATCATATTCGCCTCTTTCTACAGGTCTTAATTTGTAAATGATATTTTTTTGCTCTCTTGCTATAAACCGATGAGTAAGTTTCCAGTCGCGTTTTTGAAACTGTACCGGCAGTTCATCAATAATTTCCATGTTTACTGTAAAAGGCATAGTATTAATCACCTGCAGTTCTATTTTGTTTTCATCACTATTACTCAGTCGATCAGCAACCAGTCTTTTAGCTGATGGCGATTTGCTGATGATAAACAGAAAGAGATAATCTGTTACCAGCAACACACAAAATACAGCCAGCAATATTTTAGGCACTTGTATCAGCGGTGCATAAAAAAAAGATACTACAAACAATACAATACAAACGGCAAGGCTCAGATAGAACCTTGTTGTTAAATACAGATTACCGATATATTTTTTTATGCCACTCATTATCTTGGTACTTCAATAGACTTTAAAATATTTTCTATCAGATCATCAGCTGTAATACCCTCCATTTCTTTTTCAGCAGTAAGGATAATACGGTGACGCAATACATGCGGTGCCATTTCAACAATATCTTCAGGCGTAACAAAGTCTCTTCCTTTGATGGCAGCATTTGCTTTAGCAGAACGTAAAATGGCCAGTGAAGCTCTTGGAGAAGCACCCAGATATAATGCAGGATTGTTTCTGGTTTCGTTAACAATGCGTGCAATAAACTCAATCAGTTTGGGTTCAATGATGATCGACTGCACCTGACTGCGGTAATGTTGAATATCTACCGGAGATAATATTTTACGTACATCTTCCAGCATCTGCCCCTGTGATTTACCCTGCTGATTGGTTAATATGCTGATCTCTTCCGTTAAACTTGGATACTTCACTTCTATCTTAAACAAAAAGCGGTCTAACTGTGCTTCGGGTAAACGGTAAGTACCTTCCTGCTCAATGGGGTTTTGTGTTGCCAGTACAATAAAAGGCATTTGCATGAGATGCGATATTCCGTCAACCGTTACCTGACGTTCTTCCATCACTTCAAATAGCGCCGCCTGAGTTTTTGCCGGCGCCCTGTTGATCTCATCAATTAAAATAATATTACTGAAGATGGGGCCCGATTTAAAACGGAAGTCACCATCCTTTGGATTAAACACAGATGTACCCACCACATCGCTGGGCATCAGATCGGGAGTAAACTGGAGCCGTGAAAAATCAACATCAATGATTCTGGCCAATAATTTTGCCGTTAATGTTTTGGCTACACCGGGTACTCCTTCAATAAGAATATGCCCATCGCATAGTAAGCCTATCAGCAACAGGTCAATCATTTTATACTGACCAACTATTACACGACTTATTTCATTGCGAATTTCTTGTGCAGCATTATTTAGTCCGCTAAGATCGATGCGCTGTTCAAAAAGATTTTCTTCCATCTGGTATTAATTTTTACTCCCCTTAATTTGAGGTGGAGTGGTGAAAGGTATTTTATTTTTTATAAAAATGTTGTATTTGCTGATTTAACGATAATAACTGGTAATCATCCACCACAGCACTCTGATGGGCATGCTGCATGGCACGGTATAATGATTCCACTGCTCCCCTGTTTACCCCGCTCTTTCTGCTTAAAGTGGTAATAAACTCATCATCCACTACATTGGTATTTAAAAAATAACTGTTGCGCACATGCTCATTAAAATAAGTTATCATTTTTTCTGTAATATTCTTGTTGTCTTTTTTCTGCAGGTATAATCGCCCGATGGTTTCGGTAAATGTTACCGAAGTATTTTCATTGGACTTTCTTTCTGGAATAACTCTTTGCCGCCTTTTACTTCCAAATGCTAAATACAAGGCCAGCATGATAAGCGCCAACCAAAAAGCAGCTGCAAGCGGCGGATGCTTCATAATTTCACTAAAGCTTGAAAAATTATCGCCGTCCGTGTTAGTTTTACGCCTGGCAGATACCCTCAGGTAATAATCATCCCAGTACAAATGTTCGGGATAAGCTGCGGTATAGGAAAAAGCCTCCTGCATAAAATGATAATTATTCTTGCTGAGTAAAAAATAATTACTGAAAGCCCTTGCATCGCAGTGCAATATCAGCTTACCCTTACCATGAAAATACAGTATGAAATTAGGGGCACCTTTTTCATTTACACCAAGAACTTTGGTAAACACAGAATCGGAATAAGAAATTGAATTGCTGAAAGTTTGGTAATAATAGGAATAGGGTGTTTCTCTGAAACTGGTACGGGTATTTTGAAGTGAATCATAAATAAATGACGACGGCTGATTTAAAGAACAACCTATTTCCTTCAGCAGGTTACTATCGATAAAACTGGAAGCAATAAATAAGGTATTACCGGCATTTACATATCCCATCATTGCTTTAACTTCCTCTTCATTAACATACAGTGCAGGACTGATACAAACGTACATTGAAGCACTGTCGTAAATATCGTTCCATGTTTTATCGAAAGATCGTTTTTTTTCTCTGATTGCATTTTGGCTGAACATATTTGCCAGCTGGTGATAGGCAATATAAGTACCAAAAGGGTTTTTATCCGCTTTGGAATAGGTTTCTTTCAATGAAGGCATACGCTTTTGGTTGGGCATTTTGCAACCAAACAAGCAGCATACTGCAAGTACTATAAAAAGATATTTGTATTGTTTATTCAAAACAATAATTACAATTTATTATTAAATGACATAAAAGCTGTTTTCAATTTACTGTACACTATTTCATCAATGGCAAATTCTCCATACCACACATATTCATAATTAAGGGTGAGTGCCGAAAAATCATTCAGATAAGTCTTATTCACCAGTTCCCTTACATACTGATAATTTGTTTTGTCGCTTGCCAGCTGCACCTGATTTTTACCCGCCAGCAAATGCAGGGTTTGCAGGTAATGATAACGTATAGCCAGCCTGTAGTTTCCGGATTGAATAGCAGTGCGGATCAGTTTATCAAAATCACTTCCCTCATCAATATGCTCTTCTTCCGCTTCTGGAACAGCTGCAGCAGTAGTTTTGGGCGACCGCCTAAAAACACCATCAGCCAGAAACAGATTGTATATAATGAAAAGTATAAACGCACCTGCAATAAGCCACAAAAAATATTTCAACCCATTTGAAGCAAAGAATCGATCGAGCCAGCCGGGTTTGTAGTCAATATCTTTTTGCTGTTCCTGCGCTTTTCTTTGCTGCAGTTGAGTTGCCTTTAATAAGCTGTCCAGATATTGCATGTACTCAAAACTTCTGGCGGCCTTCCATACAGCTACTGTATCTTTTGGGACAGTGTATGATTTATAAAAGAGTGTGGTATCCACCACTATAGTATCAGCTTCAGAAGATAAACTGCCGGGAGCAGTATACACCGGAGCATCTGATGCTGTATCATAACTCACCGTTTCATCGGGAGGATTGAGTAATGAAGAATCACTGTATACATATTTTTTCTCTTCCTGCGCCAGAATACCGGTGCAGAAAAAAAACAGGGCCATTAATATTGAAACAGGTTTATTCATTGTCCTCTTTCAGCCGGTTAATAATTCCATCCTGCTGAATATAATATCCTTTTTTATGTAACCTTATAGGAAGAATAACAAAATACCAGATGATAAAAAATATAGATGATGCCAGAATCAGCACACTTACCCATACGGGCAGGCCGGTATTATTTTCTTTATCAAAAGTCTGACTCATTAAATGAGTGATATAACTTTCGAAAAATGCTGCCAGTAAAAGAATGGGAATAATTACCATTACAACTTTTACTGCATCTTTAATACCCTGTTTAAAGGAATGCATACGCGAAAATGTACCGGGGAAAATTATGCCGTTGGCAATAATAAACCCTGCAGTTGCAGCAATAACAAATATGGATATTTCAAGTGTGCCATGTACCCAAATCACCAGTATTGATTTCCATCCAAGATCATGCGAAAAAAACATGTATTGAAAACTGCCCAGCATAATTCCGGTATCCCATAAACCGGCAACTTTTAAAATAAAAGGCCAGCGAAACAGTGTGGGTATCCCCAGAAAAAATCCTCCCAATACAAACATGAATGCCACAAAAATATTGTTGATGGCAATGGTTACAAACATCCGGAATGGATTATCATCTTTATACACGCCAAAAGGATCTCCTTTGGCAATATTATCTTCTGTCATATTCACATAATCATCGCCCATAACGCCGCGAACAAAAGAGGGATCATTTTTTGCACTCCATACCCCGATGATTACAAAAAGAGCAAATACTAAAAATGTAAACAGTAAAATTTTATGGTAGCGTTTAAACAGTAAGGGCAGTTCAAATTTCCAGAAAGTAAATATGCGGGTGTATTTTTCTTTTTTATTTTGATAAATGCTTTGATAAATGGCTGCGGCTATACCATTGATCCAACGGGTGACTTTACTTTTGGGGTAAAAAGTTTTGGCATAAGAAAGGTCATCGATAAGTGTAATAAAACGTTCAGCCGTTTCATCAGGGTTATCGGTTGGAGAATGCTGGTAGGTTTTCCACTTTTCAGCATTTTTTTTAATGAACATCGCCTCCCTCATACGTAAAACTCTTATTGCTAATTTTAATCTGCTACAAATTGCTCTTTTTTTGTATAATAAAAAAATTACTTTTTGATAAATCTTGATTTTAATATTCGTATTTTGCAAATACCATGTCTATTATACAAATACCCACTCCTTTTAATATAGATATAGAATTTGAGATCGCCGAATTTCATAAGCGGCTGTTTGCAGCCCTTATGGATATTTTTCTCATTTTTATTTACATCTGGGGTATGCTCTCTCTTTTATTTGGAGGTATCAATATAGGTGAAGAAAGTGTTGGCTTTGCCATTCTGATAGTTTTACTGCCCTCATTGTTTTATTCACTTTGTACTGAGTTGTGGTGGAACGGACAAACCATAGGAAAAAAAATAATGAAGATAAAAGTAGTGAGTCTGGATGGCGGTGAAGCTACTTTAGGCCAATACCTTACCCGGTGGTTTTTGCGCTTTTACGAATGGGGGTTTATTATTGTAGGACTTTTTTATTTTAATATCGGTGGCGGAATAGCAGTTTTAATGATTGGAGGTATAACCACTATAATTATTATAGCTATTAATGCAAAAAGCCAGCGTTTGGGTGATCTTGCTGCCGGCACTGTGGTGGTAAATACCAAAACAAAACTGAGTATTGACGATACCATTTTTATGGAAGTGCGAAAAACAGATTACAAAGTTGCTTTCCCCGATGTAATGCGGCTAAGTGACAGAGATATCAATACCATAAAAAGTGTAGTTACACAGGCCTCTAAAACCGGCAGCTATGATATGTGTAACAGGGTAGCCATGAAAGTAAAAGATGTTTTAAAAATTCATACCGACATGCACCCCGACCAGTTTTTGGAAAAATTAATGGAAGATTATAATTATCTGGCTACAAAAGAATAAAAAAAAGCCGCTGGAGCGGCTTTAATACAATCTGTAATTATTTTATCCGCGTACAAAAGCAGCAGCTCCTATGGCAAAAATCAAAGCCAATACTATAAATACAATATAGATAATTGTTAAAATACCCACCAACTTAAAAAGGTTTTTCAAGTTTAAAAAAGAGCTGTTTAATGTATCCTGATCAGTACTGTACAAAGCGATTTTCATTTTTGCTGAAAAGCGGAATAAAAATAAAGCTATAAAAAAATTCACTGCTGCTACTATCAGATATATTACCGTAATAAAGCCAGCACCCAATATTGCACCACCGCCACCATATGCACTGTTTAGTGTTCCTAAAAGTACTCCTGCAAAAAGAGCAATAATTACCAAAATGGCAGAGGATATAAATCCCAAAATACTTAAAAATTTTCCCCATTTTGCAGCTTCGGCTAAATATGACAGTGATAAGCCATCAATTTGCAATTCGGGAGTTAAAAGACTTTCATTTGTTTCCATAAATATTTTTTTGATTTAATGATTAACGAATATGTAAAACTTTACGCAAACTGCAAAACAAAAGGCGTGGAATATTCCACGCCTTGCAATTTATAGCTGAATTATTTTAATAGGCCCGTGCAAACAATACTCTTTGTGTACTTGGCTTACCCGATAAAATACATGCCCCTGCTTCCTGCGTATTATTTAAAGGAATACAACGTATGGTAGCTTTGGTTTGTTCTTTAATTTTATCTTCTGTTTCGGGAGTACCATCCCAATGTGCAGCAATAAAGCCACCTTTTTCATCGAGCAGTTTCACAAATTCATCCCAGCTGTCAGCATTGGTAATACGTTCATTTCTGAATGCCAGTGCACGGTTGAAAATATTTTGCTGAATTTCGGCCAGCAGGTTTACTACATAAGCAGATAAACCATCAATACTAACACTTGATTTTTCTTTAGTATCACGCCTGGCCAGTTCCACCACTTTATTTTCAATATCACGCAAACCCATGGCAATTCTTACCGGTACACCTTTTAATTCATGCTCGGCAAATTTCCAGCCGGGGCGACTGTTATCATTGTTATCATATTTAACCCTTACACCAAGGGCTTTTAATTCGGCCAGTAAAATATTGGCTTTTTCATCAATCACTGCTTTGCTGTCTTCCCCTTTATAAATAGGCACAATAACAACTTGTAAAGGCGCAATTTTTGGGGGCATAATCAATCCCTGATCATCACTGTGTGCCATAATTAATGCGCCAATTAAACGGGTGGATACTCCCCATGATGTAGCCCACACATAATCCAGCGTATTATTTTTATCGCTGAATTTTACATCAAATGCTTTGGCAAAGTTTTGTCCTAAAAAGTGAGAGGTTCCGGCTTGTAGTGCCTTTCCATCCTGCATCAGTGCTTCAATACAATAAGTATCTTCTGCACCGGCAAAACGTTCGTTGGCAGTTTTAATGCCTTTAATCACCGGAACAGCCATCCACTCTTCGGCAAATTCTGCATATACATCCAGCATTTTTTTGGTTTCTTCCACCGCTTCTTCTTTAGTGGCATGTGCGGTATGCCCTTCCTGCCATAAAAATTCGGCAGTACGTAAAAATAAACGGGTGCGCATTTCCCATCTAACCACATTGGCCCATTGATTAATGAGCAACGGAAGATCGCGGTAAGATTGTATCCAGCCTTTATAGGTATTCCAGATAATGGCTTCGCTGGTAGGACGAATGATGAGTTCTTCTTCCAATTTAGCTTCCGGATCAACCATTAGTTTACCCGGTTTTTCCGGATCATTTTTTAAACGGTAATGTGTAACGATGGCACATTCTTTTGCAAAGCCTTCTGCATTTTTTTCTTCTGCCTCAAATAAACTTTTAGGTACAAATAAAGGGAAATAAGCATTTTGGTGCCCTGTATCTTTAAACATTTTGTCTAACTGATCTCTCATATTCTCCCACAGCGCAAAACCGTAAGGTTTAATAACCATACAACCACGTACTGCTGAATAATCTGCCAGTCCTCCCTTAATTACCAGGTCGTTGTACCATTGCGAATAATCTTCTGCTCTTGATGTAAGTTCTTTGCTCATTTGCTTTTACTGAAAGGTGATTTTTATTAAAAAAAACTATTAGTTTATTACAGTGTTTCAACACTCAGCCCTACAAGTAGTTATTATATGCATTATTCAAAACACTGCTGTTCATCATCTTCAGCACTTAAATGCGCTATTGTATAAGCGGTATGCTTTAGCACATATTTAACAGCGCCCGAATAGACTTTGCTATGAATTGGCAAAACATTTGGGGTATCTTTATAGTGCGTTAAAACAGCACAAAAGTAGTAACTTCATTTTTAAATCGTTTAAAACTATTGTCATGAACGTTAAAATTTTACTCCTCGCCTTTTCCGCCGTAGCTTTTACCAGTTGCAGTACAGTATACAAAAGCGGTCAAACACCTGACGATGTGTATTATTCTCCGGTAAGGCCTGCTGAAGAAACCCGCAAAGAAGAGCAGCGTAATGAACAGGCATATAATAATCAACCCAGCTCCGAAGAACAGAGAATGCGTATGACTATCCGCGACCGCAGATGGAGAAATCTGGATAATGATTACGATTACAGTTACAACTACAGTCCTTATAACTATTGTACCTGCAATTGCAATAATTATGGCTACTACTACAACCCTTATTATTATTCAAGGCCTTTATACTACCCTACAGTAAATTATGTAACCAGGGTAAACAGTACTCCAAGAATGGTAAACCTGAACAGTTATAAAAATTATACCGCAGCAGTAACCAGCAACAATCCTAAAACAGGCAATGCAACTACTACTTATCAACCCGGCCGCCAATACAATAACAGTAATAACAGCGGCAGCAGGTTTGGGAATGCAGTAAGGCAGGTGTTTACGCCTAACCAGAGTACCAATACCAATTCTTCTTCCAATAACAATAACACCAGAACCTATACGCCTTCCACCAATACAAATACAAACAGCAGCAGCAGTTCTTCATCCTCTTCCGGCAGCAGTTCAGGAACCCCTGTAACAAGGCCAAGCAGAGGCGGTAATTAATAATTTTGCCGAAAATAGTATTCATGATACCCCATAACCCGGTATTTCCTTAACCATATTTTGGAAACAAAATTTTTATGCAATGAAACGATATCTACTCCTTATACTTCTTTTTGCCTGCGCTACATCTTATGCTCAAATACCAGAAGATGCCCTGCGGTACTCTTATATCCCTCAGAACGGAAGCGCCCGTAATTTAGCTATTGGCGGGGCAATGGGCTCATTGGGCGGCGACATTAATGCCACGTATGTAAACCCGGCGGGTTTAGGCTTTTATAAAACCAGCGAGTTTGTACTTAGCCCTGGATTTTCTTTTAAAAACAGTAAGGCTAATTTCAGAGACATCAATACCCAAACCAAGAAAAATGCTTTTGGCTTTGGGCCTACTGGTTTTGTATTTGGTATGCCCGACAGGTATAATAAAAAAAGCAGTAGTGCAGTTAGTCTTGCTATTTCACAAACCGCAAATTTTAACAGCAGCATTAAATACAGCGGACTTAATAATTTTTCTTCCTTCAGCGAACAGTTTGCTGAAGAGTTTGCCAAAAGCGGATATACTATTGATCAGGTATTAAATACTTCTTCCCCATTTCCGTACAGTTCTGCACCGGCTCTATATGCGTATCTGATAGACACGGTTAAAGTAGCCGGTATTTATCAGGTTAAGGGAGCCCCAGAATTTATTTTAGATGCTGGACAGGCTATTAAACAGGAAATGACCAGAGATACCAAAGGCGGTATGTACGAGCTGGCCCTGGGCTTTGCACATAATGATAATGAAAAATGGTATTATGGTGGCACGTTTAGTTTACCCATCATCAATTATACGAGTAATACCAGCTTTAAAGAAAGTGATACCTCATCCAGGAGTAATAACCACTTTAATAATTTTACTTATCAGGATGATTATACCACCAAAGGATTGGGCATTTCAGGTAAATTCGGTTTGATTTACCGGCCCAAAGAATATGTACGTTTTGGACTGGCTGTACACACGCCTACTTTTATGGGCTTAACAGATACCAGAACTGTTACGATAAACACTGCCCTTGAAAATCCTGTTGGCAATTTTACCGGCACATCAAAAACATTTACCAATAATACGCCCGGCGAAAGCAAGTATTTTCAAAATAATGCTTTAAGGG
>JBAXET010000099.1:0-11564 GCA_037140275.1 Ferruginibacter sp.
CTGATGAAATTCTAATGCTATTTTTATAGTATGTTATTGTAGGTTCTTTTTCCCAAAAGTAAAAGTTGTTGATTGTGTGTTTCCATATAAAATTTTGTAAATCCACATATACTTTATTGACTTTTAGTGAACTGGTTTTTTTTGAGTTTTTAGAATGTCGCCCATCAGGACCATTAGCACCAGAAAATGAAATTTTTAACACCTTTTAAATTAATATTTTGCGAGTTGTAAATGCTAAGTAGTAAAAAATATAACAATAAGGGGCTCTGTACTTTCCTGCACTTCCTATTTTATCGATGCAGGTAAAAAAAGCATTGAAAATAACCGAAAACAAGATCTGTACTATTTTTGCTGTCGGCATTCTGCTTACAAATAGGCATTAATTTCAATGCCAATCCTGATTTTTAAATTTTTTCACCAACTGCATTCCAATCTGCTTCTTGGAAAATTTTACAACCGACAGCATGTTTTTAAGAATTCTTTTCAACTTATTCCTGCAAAAACGATGTAATACTATACTGTATTTCTATATGGTAAAAAAAGCGACGAAATAAAAGAATAAATCACGTGAGAAAAACAAAAAAAATCGGAGGTTTTTCTATGGGAAAAGAAAAATTTAAAATAAATCTATGTGTAAGAATATAACCGGCCGGTAAACAAAAAATAACCTGATTCGAAGGAGTAGTATAATCATTCAATTTATGTATCCGTATACTTAAAAATTATATTACAATGAAAACAAACTATTTTAAAACGGAATTATTTTTTTTACTATTTGTAAACTATTCCTGCAAAAAGGTCTAGAATGAAAATGAAAATCTCATTCCTGTTGGTAAAACAACAAATCTTAATCGCTTTGTTTTTTAAACAAGCACATTATGGAATGAATAATTAACTTTATTGCCTAAATCAATTTGATACATGCGGCAGGCTATCATTAATGCAAGGATTTTTACTGGCGAAAATATTGTCGAAGGCCTTGTATTGGTGATAGATAACGGAAAAATTGAAGCTATTCAAAGCACTATACCTCTCGGGGCAAGTATTATTGATCTCAAAGGCAATAATATCTCTGCCGGATGCATAGATATTCAAATCAACGGAGGCTTTAAACACTATTTTACAAAATCACCCTCAGAAGAAGCCCTTCATGATATTTGCGACAGCAGTCTGCATTTTGGTGCCACTCATGTTTTACCCTGTTTGATATCTTCCTCATTAGAAACCATACTTACAGCAATAGAAACAGTGAAAGACTTTAGGCAGCGCTACCCCCAAAAAGGAGTGCTGGGCATGCATTTAGAAGGCCCCTTTTTAAATCCCTTAAAACGCGGAGCTCATCTTGCCAATTATGTAAGACAACCGACAAATGATGAACTGCAACAGATTATTTTGGCCGGCAGGGATGTGATAAAAGTAATGACCATTGCGCCGGAATGTTTTACCGATGAGCAGATTGAGATGTTGCTTGCCAGCGGTATTGTGATATCTGCAGGCCATTCCACCATGAACTATCAGCAGGCTCAAGACTGCTTTTCAAAAGGAATTTCATTGATCACGCATTTATATAATGCAATGACACAGATGGGGCACCGCCAGCCTGGTATGGTAGGGGCTGTTTTAGATAATGACAATGTGTACGCTCCCATAATTTTAGATGGAGGTCATTGTGATTATGCAGCTGCAAGGATTGCTTACAAAGCCAAAAAAGAAAAATTATTTTTAATAAGTGATGCCGCATTTTTGGGAAGAAGGGTAAAAGAATTTTCATGGGGTGAATTTGATACAATATTGGTGGATGAATTTTACAGGAATAAAGAAGGGAATCTAGCAGGCGCTGCTATTTCTATGCAGGAGGCGGTACAGAATGCCATGCAGCATTTGCATGTCTCTCTGGAGGAAGCATTGAAAATGGCTACTGTAAGGGTAGCGAAAGCTATTAAAATGGAAGCAACAGTTGGGAGAATTGAGCCCGGGTATCCTGCTCATTTCATTCAGTTCAACAATGATTTTTCACAGGTTGAACGCATACTGCTATAATGACTAAAGTAACACTCATCTGGACGGGGATTTTATTCGCATTACTGTGGTCTTCTGCATCCGCAGCTACTAAAATCGGACTGCAATCGGCACAGCCATTTGTAATGGCAGTAACGCGTTTTTTTATTGCCGGAATTATACTATTGCTGTTTGCTCATGGAATTTATAAATACAGGTTCCCTCAAAAAAAAGAATGGAGGCAAATTATTATTTATGGGATGCTTAATGTAAGTATCTATTTGGGATTGTACGTATTGGCGATGCAAAGAGTATCTGCGGGATTGGGAACAATGGCTGTTGGCATCAATCCTGTTATCATTAGTTTTTTTTCCATGCTACTATTCGGACATAAGGTTACACAAAAAAATGTGCTTAGCCTGTTGCTTTGTTCTGCCGGCGTTTTAATTGCAGCCTACCCTTTATTTAAAAACAGTTATGCCACGGTGGATGGAATTGTGATATTACTGGTAAGTATGCTTGCCTATTCTGCTGGTGCAATTTATTATGCACGAAAAAAATGGAGCGACTTACATATCATAACCATCAATGGATGGCAAACTATTTTTGGAGGACTGTTATTATTGCCTGTTGCTTTACTTACTTATCAGCAACAAAAAAATAATTTTGACTTTAGGTTTTGGGGTGCCACTTTATGGTTAGCAATTCCGGTGTCCATTGGAGCGGTGCAATGCTGGATGATATTGCTGAAACAAAATGCAGTAAATGCGGCTTACTGGCTTTACTTATGTCCGGTATTTGGCTTTTTAATTGCATCCCTACTATTAAAAGAACCAATAAGCTGGTACACCGCAACGGGAGTGTTTTTAGTTATTGGCGGGCTGTATATTTTACAAGCATCCAAACTAAGGATATACAAAATAAAATAACTGAATATTTAATTTTAATCTGAAATAAAATCATGAAAAAATATAGGGTTATAACTTTGCTCTCTTTTGTTTTATTTTCTGCAGCACCTGCATTTTTATTTTGCCAGACTGTAAAAATACCTGTATTTATTTCTGGTACAGAAGGGCATAAGACCTATCGTATTCCAGCAATAATAAAATTAACCGGAGGCAGCTTGCTGGCATTCTGCGAAGGAAGAGTTAAAGGGAGCGGGGATTTTGGAGATATCAATATTGTAATGAAAACGAGTGAGGATAGAGGCGCTACATGGTCGCCGCTGCAAACTATTGTAGATGCTGATTCTTTACAGGCGGGCAATCCTGCGCCGGTAGTGGATCTTACAGATCCTGCATATCCCAAAGGAAGGATATTTTTATTTTACAATACAGGCAATAATCATGAAGGAGAAGTTAGAAAAGGAAAGGGTATAAGAGAAGTATGGTACAAGACTTCTATTGATGGAGGTGCAACATGGAGTGCAGCAGTGAATATTACCACGCAGGTACACCTGCCTTTGCAACCTCAGTTTAATCCTGCTTATAATTTTGCTGCCGACTGGAGAAGTTATGCCAATACACCGGGGCATGGTATGCAGTTTACAAAAGGAAAGTATACCGGCAGGATTTTTATTGCGGCTAATCATTCTTCAGGAAATCCTCAAAAACAATTTATGGATTATGCGGCACATGGTTTTTATACTGATGATCATGGTAAAACATTTCATTTAAGCGAAACCGTAAATCTGCCCGGCAGTAACGAATCGATGGCAGCAGAATTAAGTAGTAATAAACTGATGATGAACAGCCGAAATCAAAAAGGAGATGTGAGAGCAAGAATTGTATCCTTAAGTACTGATGGCGGTACAACATGGAGTAAAACATATTTTGATACCGTTCTTATTGATCCGGTGAATCAGGGTAGTATTTTGGCTATCGGATCTAAGAAGGGGCAAACCATTCTTGCATTTTGTAATGCTGCAGATATCAAAAACAGAAACCATCTTACCCTTCGTATCAGTTTTAATGAAGGCATAAGCTGGAAAAAAAATATTCTTATTGAAGCAGATGAATCAGGCTCTCAAAATGACTTTACTGCTTACTCAGATTTGGTGTCATTTAATACAAGAACAATAGGGGTCCTCTACGAGAGAGATAATTATAGTCAGATTGTATTCACAATAATTCACTGGAAATAAATTGAATTTGATTTAAGCAATTGATTTTTATCGGGGTAGGTATGGGCAATAATAGAAGTATGAAAAACTGTTGAGGGGAAGTTGAGGGTTAACAATACGGAAACAAATACCTTACTTACTTTTACTTCTTTTTTAAGTGAAACCAATATCACCTTTATGAAAAAGTACAGCTTTAAAAAATTCTATATTTTCTTTTCTTCCTTTTTTATTTTTTTATTGCACCTGCCATTTGTTTTTGCAAAAAACAAAACTGACGAAGGAATAAATTCTGCGAGTAATAAAACATTAACAATTACTTGTAAAGATTCTGCATCAATAATAACTACTGTAGTTGCTGATAACATGGTTGCCGGAATATATGATAGCCTCAGGCTGAGTTTAATGGGTTTGTCAAAGCAGGCTTTTCAAATTGCTATGGAGGGATTTGAGTATCTGGTAAAAGCGGGTAAGCTCACCAACGATAGAATCATTTCAATTGTTGATTTCAGTATGCCTTCTTCAAAAAAAAGATTATTTGTTATAGACCTCGATAAAAAAAGAGTATTGTTTAATACCTATGTTGCGCATGGCGTTAATTCAGGAAAAGAATTTGCTAATAGCTTTTCCAATATACCTGAAAGTAATAAAAGCAGTCTGGGTTTTTATGAAACCATGGGTACATACAATGGAAAAAATGGCTACTCTTTGCATTTGCTGGGACTTGAAAAAGGCATCAACGATAGAGCAGACAGTCGTGCCATTGTAATGCATGGTGCAGATTACGTGAACGAAAATGTGGTGCAAAAACAAGGGTATATAGGCAGAAGTTTTGGTTGCCCTGCAGTACCTGAAACGCTGCACAGGCCCATCATTGATCAAATAAAAAATGGCACTTGTTTATTTATTTACAGCCCTGATAAACGATATTTCATCCAGTCCCGTTTATTACAGCAGGCAACTGCAATGGCAGTTTCAAGCGGTAGCTGATATTTTCAAAAGAAATAATTTTAATGCCCCCCCGAATTAAGGGGGATTTTTGTTTTATCATTTGAATGGTTAATAATAACTTTACCTAAATTATTTAATTCATGAGCTTAAGAAAAACATTATCCGGCACAGGTGTGGCACTGGTTACTCCTTTTAAAAAAAATTTTGAAGTTGATTATGATGCATTAGGTAAGTTAATCGATTTTGATATTGATAACGGAGTAGAGTATTTAATAACTCTGGGGACTACAGGGGAAACCCCAACCCTGAGTAAACAGGAAAAATTTGATATCATAGATTTTACTTATAATAAGGTTAATGGCCGTGTACCGGTAGTGGTGGGTATTGGAGGTAATAATACTCAGGAAGTGATAGAGAATGTTACATCGTATCCATTGGATAAGGCAATAGCCGTATTAAGTGCCAGCCCTTATTATAACAAACCATCTCAGGAAGGCATTTATCAGCATTATAAAGCCATTGCTGTTGCATCTCCCAAGCCAATTATTTTGTATAATGTACCCGGAAGGACAGGGAGTAATATGACTGCTGAAACAACTTTGCGTTTGGCAAAAGAAAACAATATCGTTGGTATGAAAGAGGCCAGTGGTAATATGGTGCAATGCATGCATATACTAAGGGATAAGCCTGAAGATTTTTTAGTTGTAAGCGGCGATGATCATGTAGCCATGCCCTTGATTGCTGCAGGTATGGATGGTGTAATTAGTGTGGCGGCCAACTGTTTACCTAAAGAGTTCAGTGAAATGATACGCCATAGTTTAAAAGGAGATTTTGCTGCTGCAAGAACATTGCATTATAAATGCCTGGAAGCATGTGATCTGTTATTTGCAGAAAACAATCCTGCTGGTGTGAAAGCATTTTTATTTGAACTGGGTATTATTGAAAACGTATTGCGTTTGCCTGTTGTGCCACTAAGTGATGGCATACATCAAAAGGTAAAAGCATACCTTAAAAAATAAATTTGCAACTCAAAAAATTTATGAATGTTTTAAAAACAATAAGCAAATTATTTTTGCTGCTGTTTCTCATATGCAGTTCTATTTTTAGCAACGCACAGTTTACTTTAAATATAGAAATTTCAAAAATGCCATCTATCCATCAGGAAGATGGCATTTTTGTAGCCGGTAGTTTTAATAAATGGAATCCGGCAGACAGTAATGCAGTATTTAAAAAGATAAATAATAAATGGGTGGCAACTGTTAAAAATCTTAAGGCGGATAATTACGAGTTTAAATGTACCAGGGGTGATTGGCAAAAAACAGCAACAGCTGCAAATGGAAAAGATATTGCCAACCGTTCGGTACAATTAGTTTCAGATACTACCATTCAAATTGTTATTGAAAACTGGAAGGATGATTTTAATACTTCGGCAACTCATACTGCATCAGTTAATGTGCTTATTATGGACAGTGCTTTTTTTATGCCTCAGTTGAACCGGTACAGAAAAATATGGCTGTATCTTCCTGAAGGCTATGCATATTCAAAAAAGCATTATCCGGTAATGTATTTGCAGGATGGTCAAAATCTTTTTGATGCAGTAACCAGCGGATACGGAGAATGGGGTGTGGATGAATGTCTGGATTCCATAATTACAGCAACAAAAAAAGCCTGCATTATAGTTGGCATTGATCACGGCGGAGAAACAAGGATGAGTGAATACAATCCTTATGAATTTGTATGGAAGAACGATAAGGGATCTAAAACTTTTGCTGCAGAAGGCGATGCCTATGTTCAATTTTTAAAGGAAACCCTGAAGCCCTTTATTGATGCCCATTATCGCTCATTACCCTCAAAAGAAAATACAACAATTGCAGGAGCTTCCATGGGTGGCGTAATAGCTTATTATGCCGCACTAAAATATCCTGAAGTATTTGGTAAGGCAGGAATATTTTCACCGGCTTTTTGGACGGCTCCAGCACTTGCCGGGTATACCGATTCTCTTTCCGGCACAATTGGCAGTAAGTTCTTCTTTTATATAGGAGGAAATGAAGGTGACGACAATGTGATACTAATGGATCAAATGGCGGAAAGACTGGCATCACATTCTGCCACAATGATATATTCTGTTACTGATGCTGCAGGTAGGCACAATGAAGCAGCTTGGCAAAAATGGTTTGCCGAATTTTATAATTTTATGATGGCAGATGGTTTTAACTATATCACTAAACCGGTAGAATAATTATATCTTATAACAAACTCCTTCTAAAGCCAGTTCTGTATTTTTAAAAACTTCACAGGCTTCTGGTAAAAAATCATCCAGCGATTCGTATTTGGATGAAAAATGGCCGATGATCAGCTTTTTAACTTTTGCCATAGTGGCAATACTGGCAGCCTGAACAGTTGTGCTGTGAAATCGGCTGGCAGCTCTTTCATGAAGATCTTTCAGATATGTGGTTTCGTGGTATAGCAGATCAACATCTTTTACTTTAGTGATTAGTGATTCGTCATAAATAGTATCAGCACAATAAGCATAGCTTTTAGCACTGGAAGCTGCAGTAGTTACTTCTTCATTTGGAATGATAGTACCTTTTTTATTTACGTAATCATGCCCCTGTTGCAGCTTTTCATAATATGCTGAAGGTATCTCATACAGCACTGCTCTTTCAGGGTTTATTTTTCTGGGATTTTTTTTCTCTCTGAACACAAATCCCCAGCACTCGATACGATGATTTACATTAAAGCATTCTACTGTTATTTTTTTATCATCCGCGATAATGCCTTCTTTTCTCAGCGGATGAAAATGCATTTTAAAAGATAATTGGGTGTCGGCTACTTTTAATTGGAGGTTAATGATCTCTTCCAAAGGTTTGGGCCCATGTATATGCAGTTCATGTATACGCCCCAGTAAGCTCATGCTGGTAATCAGTCCAATTAACCCGTAATAGTGGTCGCCATGCAAATGTGAAATAAAAATACGGTGGATCCTGCTTCTGCGGATTTTGTATTTAGTCATTTGCATTTGAGTGCCTTCGCCGCAATCAATCAAATAGCTTTCATCAGTAGTTTGTAAAACCTGAGCAGTAGGGCTCCTGTCAAAAGCGGGTATTGCAGAGTTATTGCCTAAAATGGTTACAGCCAGCATTAAAAAGGGTTAAGAATTGGTCGAATATTTATTGTATGACAAATTGTAAAATTAATATGTTGCATCGGACATTAAAATTAATCTGCAAATCAAACAGTTGGCTTCAATTTCCGGTTAATTACTCATCTCCCATTAACTCTCTTTCTATTTCTTCCATTTGTACTATATCCCAAGCTTCGCTTTCTGTTGGTGTAATATTCATCAACTCCAGCAGGTCCAGCTTTTTTAGAACCTGTTCTGCAGCTGACTGCAATTGGCAAATTACAAAAGAGTGGTTGTTCTCATAAAACTGTTGCTGAATCAAAGATAATTTTTTGGCAGCCAACTCATCCATTTCTATAACGTTATCCATCTTCAAAATTATATGCGGGATATCTTTTGGCAGGTAACTTAACAGCAAATCAATTAATTCTTCTGTCATATTAGCAGATAATATGCTCACTTCAGGCGTAATAACAGTGAATTTTTCTTTGGTATCTATTTTGACATTCATATTTGACTTACAGATTCTATTGGGATTGTTGGTGTAAAGTAAAGAAAATTTAAATTAAGTTAACCCGTTAATGCATAAATATAAAACAAGTAGCAAAAGCATAATTTTAACTTTTTAACATATTAACATTTCCACTTTACCCTAAACTTAATCATCAAAATAATCGTTATTATTGTATAAGCTAAATTAAACAGCAAATGGATAACAATTTTTCAGCTCAGGTTAAAGAAATAATCTCTTACAGTCGCGAAGAAGCTTTGCGGCTGGGAAATGATTTTATCGGCACCGAGCATTTGGTTTTAGGATTGATTCGGGATGGAGAGAACACAGCTATAAAGACACTTAAATCACTCAATATCGACCTGTTTGAATTACGCAAGGAAATAGAGATGGCGGTTAAGGACAAAACAGGTAAAAATATTGCAAACATCAATTCACTGCCATTGACCAAGCAGGCCGAAAAAGTGATTCGCATCACTGTTTTGGAAGCCAAGGCCCAAAAAAGTGCATTGGTGGAAAGTGAACATTTGATGTTGTCTATTCTTAAAAACAAGGAAAACATCGCTACACAAATTTTAAATCAATTTGATGTTGACTATGATGTATTTAAAAATGAATTGGGTTTTGTAACAAGTAATCCGCCTTCGGCAGAATTCAACGATGAAGGCGAAGAAGATTTTGACGAAGAAAGAAAACAATATGGCCAGGGACAGAAAGGGCAGCGGGGAGCTGCTGCAAATCAGCCTAAAACCAAAACTCCTGTTCTGGATAATTTTGGAAGAGATATCACCCGTCTTGCCGAGAATGGTTCTCTTGATCCGATAGTAGGCAGAGAAAATGAAATTGAAAGGGTGTCACAAATTTTATCCCGCCGCAAAAAAAATAACCCCATTTTAATTGGTGAACCGGGTGTGGGTAAAACAGCTATTGTTGAAGGGCTGGCATTGAGAATTGTACAAAGAAGAGTTTCCAGAGTATTATTCGATAAGAGAGTGGTAAGTTTAGATCTTGCTGCGCTGGTTGCAGGTACTAAATATCGTGGTCAGTTTGAAGAAAGGATGAAGGCTATCATGAATGAACTGGAAAAAAATAGAGATGTAATTCTGTTCATTGATGAGATTCATACCATTGTTGGTGCAGGTGGAGCTAGTGGCTCTTTAGATGCCAGCAACATATTTAAGCCTGCTTTAGCAAGAGGGGAACTTCAATGTATTGGCGCTTCAACTTTAGATGAATACAGAATGCATATTGAAAAAGACGGAGCACTGGACCGTCGTTTTCAAAAAGTAATTGTTGAGCAACCTTCAGTAGAAGAAACCATTCAGATACTAACCAATATTAAAAGTAAATACGAAGATTACCATAATGTTATTTACAGCGATGAAGCTATTGAAGCCTGTGTTAAATTAAGCGACAGGTATATGACCGATCGTTTATTGCCTGATAAAGCTATTGATGTGCTGGATGAAGTAGGTGCAAGAAAGCATATTAAAAACATCAACGTTCCGGAAACAATTATTGAGTTAGAGAAAAAGATCGAGGATATTAAACTTGAAAAAAACAAGGTGGTAAAAAGCCAGCGTTTTGAAGAAGCTGCTTCTTTACGTGATACAGAAAAACGTTTACAGGAAGAGTTGGAAAAAGCAAAAACAGATTGGGAAGAAGAAAGTAAACACAAACGTTTTCCTATTGAAGAAGAAGATATTGCTGAAGTGGTTTGTATGATGACCGGCATTCCTGTAAAAAGGATGGTGCAGGCAGAAACTGACAAACTGCGTCGCATGGCAGATGATTTGAAGGGAGCCGTAGTTGGTCAGGAAGAAGCAATTTCCAAAGTGGTAAAAGCCATTCAGCGTAACAGAGTAGGTTTAAAAGATCCTAAAAAACCAATCGGTACTTTTATTTTTCTTGGCCCAACAGGGGTGGGTAAAACAGAGTTGGCAAGGTCTTTGGCAAAACATATGTTCGATAGTGAAGATTCGCTCATCCGTATCGACATGAGTGAATACATGGAAAAATTTACTGTGAGCAGGTTAATTGGAGCACCTCCGGGCTATGTGGGTTATGAAGAAGGTGGTCAGCTTACTGAAAGGGTACGACGCAAACCATATTGCGTAATCCTGCTGGATGAAATTGAAAAAGCACACCCGGATATTTATAATATTTTATTGCAGGTATTAGATGATGGTCAGTTAACAGACGGTATGGGTCGTAAAGTTGATTTTAAAAATACGATGATCATCATGACTTCCAATATTGGTGCAAGACAATTGAAAGACTTTGGTGATGGCGTTGGTTTTGCAACTGCCACTCGTATGGAAAACAGCGACGAGAATAACAAAGCAGTGATTGAAAAAGCATTGAAGCGTACATTCAGTCCTGAGTTCCTTAACCGTATCGATGATGTGATTGTATTTAACTCACTTTCTAAAGAGAATATTTTTGAGATTATTGATATACTGATGAAAGGAGTAATGAAGCGTTTGGCCAATTTGGGTTTCTCGATGGAACTGACAGAGGAAGCAAAGAATTTTATTGCAGATAAAGGATACGATTCTCAATTTGGTGCAAGACCTTTACACAGGGCTATTCAAAAATACCTGGAAGACCCTTTAGCAGAAGAGATCCTGAATACAACTGTTAAAAATGGTGATGTGCTTATTGCAGTGCTGGATAAAGAAGCAGAGAAAATTAAGTTTGTCTTAAAAGTGGAAGCATCTAAAAAAGAAACAGAAGTATAAATTTATAGTACACATTTTTAAAGAGCCATTTTGCTGAAATTGCAGATGGCTTTTTTTTTAATTTAAACAACACAGTAGCTGTTTATGAAATGGAACACCACAATAGTTGTAATAGTAATG
>JBAXET010000100.1:0-11500 GCA_037140275.1 Ferruginibacter sp.
GCCGGCACTGTGCTGTAAATACCTGAACGGATGCCATCCCCAATGCGGGTAAATAATAACTGATCTTCATCTTCACTGGCAAATAATATGCGCAGTGGTGTGGTATCACTTACTAATTTAGAAATCCAGTTGGTGCTGCCGTAATAATCCCAGTCGGCCGGACTTTTATTTATCCCCGAAGGAAAATTAATAGTAGTATCACCGGCTTTAACAACAATACAATATTCTAAAAAACCTTCCTTCATGCGGTTTGAAGGCACAGTGGCTGTATAGGTATATCCATTGCTGCGGTGCATGGGCACAGGATACATACGCCAATTTTTTGCTGCTTTTACAAATAAGGTTACTGATTGCGGTGCTTTTGCGCTGTACACTTCCGCAGTTATGGTAATAGGATTGCTCAATACAAATTCAGATTGCGGATGCAGCACAACCTGTGTTGCTGCAGACTGATCATCCAGCACCACAAATTCCTTCATGGGGATATTACCTATTTTAGCAGGCAATGTTTCTGCCATAAATATTTTATCTGTACTTAGAATATATACTCCGGGTTGAATATTGAATTTGCCTGCGGCAGATACCGTGGTATATTTATTTTTTTCATTGATAGGATACACAGTGAACACATCTCCCAAATCGGGCAATTGAACTAGCATGGGCCAGTTTCGGCTAATGGTTCGGGTAACTAATTTACCCGGACTGGGCATTTTAAAAGGATCATCCAGTTGCAGAGCATCGGGATATACTTCCAGCCGCCAGCTGCCATCTTTTATCTTATCTAAAAAATAGATACCTCTGCCTTCATATTGTACTATTGGTGATGAGCCGTATCCGATTATTTGTTGTAATGTTTTTGTACTAACAGGAATGGTTTTGGTATTGTTGGCATACATGAATTTTTCTGCGGTAACCATTTCGCCCTGATTCTCTTCATAGTTCACCCTGAAGGGACCAAAAGATGTATTGGCCGGATACTTTCCATAATTGGTATACAGCGGAATATCTTTCATTACTGCTGCAGCAATTATGGCACTGATAGTTTTGGTGGGTGTATACACCATATTTAAGTGATGCGTTTGCCAGCCCAGATTATATGGCGCCGTTGCCAGCATATCATAACTGAACATGGCTGCAAACTGTGCCCCTGCAGTACGGAATGTTCTTGCCATTGCAGGATACATGTAGCCGGTTAATAAATCAGGACTATCAAATTCATATACAATACGGCTGAGTTTTTTCAACTCGGGCATTTGCATCAATGGAAATTCATCCACTGCACGCAGGTAATTGCCCTGCAGAGTATGTCCGGAGTTTAAGCCCGATGGATACCATCCAAAAGAAGCGCCCTGTATTTTTGATTGCTGCAATGCCGTAGCCATATTGAAATCCTGGCTAACATTATGAAATAATATTTTATTGCAGCCCGTGCTTCTTACGGCATCAATTAATGCATTGATATAATTTACAGAGCCCTGCACATCTTTGCTGTGATGATCCGGTTCGTTGATCATTTCAATAAACAAAATATTAGGTTCCTCTTTTAATGCAATGCCGGTATACCGATTAACATGATTCAATAATTGTTTCAGGTAATTTTGTTGTGCGGCAATGGCTTTGGGGTTAGTGCCTAATTCTCCTTTTTTAAAGTGAGTAGAGAGGCCTCTGTCGTGTATTGTATCGGACATGGCATCGGGCCAATGCGAATCATAAGTTACAATTGGACTTAATAAAAAATAAATATTACGCTCTTTGCCTTTAAGAATAATATAGTCCAGCAAATCAAGATGATCATTATTGACCAAATTCCCCAAAGTATCAGAATTTTCAAAATCGCCCCAGAAGCTGAACCGCAATCCATCCCAGCCCATGCGTGCAAAATGCGCCATGTCCTGGTCTACCATTTTTTTTCTGTCGCCATTAATATAACCGGCAGCACGATAATCACATGCAGAAGGCAGGCAGTAGTTGGCGCCGAATAAAGACAGCTCCTGTTTGGTGGCTGTCCATCTGATAACACCCGCTTTATCCTGATATACTTTTTCTTTTGCAGGAGAACTGTTCTTTTGTGCAAAACTGCTGAAGGTATTTATTAGCAACACCGGCAATAATAATAGTATAAGAGATCGCAATTTCATCTGACAATTTTATACTAAAACTAAATCATTACCGGCATATTTACTACCCCATATTTATTACAGTAAATAATCTTATATACAAAAAACAGATGCTGGGCATCTGTTTTTGTTTTGCATAATCCAAAACCACTGCTATTATGAGAAAGACTATGTGCGTTTTAAATAATTCTATGGTTGTCTTAAAAAACTATCTGTGTGTGGCATTTAATAATTTCACTTTTAAATAATATGCTCCCGGCACCTGAATGCGCATGGGCGTTCTGAATGCGAAATCATATTTATTAAGGGTATAGGTTCCTTTATAATGAGTATCTGCAGTTCCTTTATAAAAGTTTCCGGCAATATTACTTGGCCATGAACCTGTACTGTCAATCATTACAAACTGACTTGGAATACGGTAGTACATATTGTACCCGTTACCCAATGATGCAATTGGAAAAGGCACCAGCGGATATTTTAAATACATGGCTGTATCAGTTGCGGTATAAGTATCAGGTGCATAGTCCTGTAAATTTTGCAGAAAAGGAGGAGTTGGATTTAAGCCACTGTTAGGCCTTTTAGCGATCTCACTATTTTTTGGATTGAAGATCACACCATTTTTATCCATTACTTTATAAATAAAAACATTGGGCGTATCAGCAAAACGGGTAATAGTATATTCAACAAAAGGATTGTTCACTCCATTGAAAAGTGTTCCATTATTACTTCCTCCTGCAGAACCCGCACCACTTGCAGTACCTGCAACAAGTAATGATAAACTGAAGGCGCCTGTTTCGGGATCCAGTTCAATTGTTTTGCCATCCACTAAATTGATCTTCATAATATTTTTCAGTAACTGTGTTCCGGCTGCATTGGCTACTTCTAAATCCATGGTATATGAACCCACGGGCAAATAAATAGTTCCGCTGTTTGCTTCAATGGTGCCATTACTTTCATTTACTTCTATTGGTGAAAGTGATGCAACAGAACGCTTAGCTGTAATGGAAGCATAGTCTTTATCGGTAAGCGGATTATAGGCTGCTGTCCATACAGGAATCAAATATTTTTTTGAAAACAGGGTGTCCACTATTTTACCAGAGGCATCATAAATATGTACCCATTTAACGTGCATGGGCACACTGGACCCGTCTGTTATAAGAGAATAGGAAGTGGCAATTCGGCCTCTTGTAATGGTAAATTCATTTACAGCATATTGTACTGTAGGACTTAAGAATCCGTCTCCGTATTTGGTACAGGATACAAAAATACCAGAACATATAGTGAGCAGCAAGAGCACTCCAGCGATGATGTTTCTATTTTTATTCATGCTAAATATTTTTATTTTTTAGTACCGTAAAAGAATAAGGTATGAGAATTATCCAATCCATTGATCAAACCATTTTTGGTGACGATACCAGATGTTTTTACAATGGTATGTACCCCGATAGTATTTGGCACCATCCCTGCCGGATTGGCTTCACTAAGGTCGTAATGCTTCCAGAGCTGTGTAAAATAAACGATCTGCGGCACACCCGAAACAATTGAGCTATACCCCAGCTGTGTACTTCGTGTATACTCAAACGATACAATTGCTGTGTCGCCAGCAAGTTCTGTAGTATACAATGCTCCTATATCGGTTAATGCGGTATAGGGTAATGGTTTTTTAATCAGGTACATCAGCAAAGAATCCTTAGTTCCCTTTATATTATTTCTTAAATAAAAGAATAAAGAATCCAGGCCAAATTTGCTGCTGGCACTTATGGTAGCCTGCACCCTTAAAGTTCTTGCAGACAAATAATTGAATACTGAATAGTCTGAAGGAGCAAACATGGTCATGCCATCCTGATTAATCCGGTCTTTTAATCCGGCTGTATCTATCAGTTGTACCAGTGTATCATATAAAGGACTTTGTTTTAGTACATCATAAGTCAGCGTGTTACTGTACTTATTCACATCCTCTATTTCACCACCGGTGATATAATCTTTTTTACAGGCAGTAAACAATAATGCAATTGTTGCAATTATTGTAAGCCTTAATATTGTTATTTTTTTCATACTAATATATTTTATGATCTCACAGTTAGATATACAATCTTATTATTTGTGTGTTGCCCACCATGGGTTTTGTGTCAGCAAATTATCCTGTGGAAATAAAGTTCCCATATCCAGTGGCCAGTAATAACCTTTATTGGTTTTATTAACTCTTCCGTTAGATGGATAGCCAACAGCCTCGAGCCAGGTTTGTGCTTCTTCTGTTCTTATCAGATCATAATACCACTGCCCTTCGCCAAACAGTTCACGACCTCTTTCCATTACCACTTCATCAAGCATATCATAGGCTGAAGCGGGAGCCAGATAAGTACTTACACCTGCCCTGTCTTCTGTTATTGCCAATGCAGCTCTTGCTCCCGAAAGATTTCCGGTAGAAGCCATAGCCTCTGCATCCAGTAAAACAATATCACTAAGGCGGAACAAGACCAGATTATTATTCAAGTAAGGCAATGTTTTAGTATCAGGTTTTTGATATACAAAATTGGTGTACTTAGTCAGCATATACCCGGCCACATCACCTCCAGATGCAGGCATATGTGTCCATACTGTATTATACCTTGCATCGGCATAATCATAAAACCAATCCACCATCCCATTATCGGGCGACAGCCAGCACTGGCTGCTTACATTATCAACAATACTGCCTTTTACAAATGTGCCAAAGAAACCAAATTGTGCTTCTGCCCAACTACCCTGTCCGTTAAAGTTGGGATCACTGGGATTATACTGCATGGGTAATTCAAAAATACTTTCATTTGAAGACTGTCCCTTCCAGATATTAGTATAGGTGGACATCGGCTCCATCGTGTATCCGCCATTGTTAATTACATCCTGACAGGCAATATGTGCATTGGCATAATCATGTTTCCATGCATATATATGTGCCATCAATGCCGATACGGTTCCTTTGTTAGCCCTGATCGTTTTACTGATATCGCCTCCGGCAAAAGACATATTGGTGTATGCAGTTTTCAAATCTTTTATACAACTGTCTAACACTGTATTTTCTGCAGTACGTGCAAGAGGTGGTATATTTCCATAGTCGATATCATCGTAGGTTTTAGTAACATACACAGGATCACCCCAGATGCGGGTGATATAAAAATAGGCGTATGCTCTTATAAACAAAGCCTCTGCAATGTATCCTTTACGTATGGCTTCATTTTTAAAAAGTGAGGACGACATCGTTGGCACATTCTGCAGAATTAAATTGGCCTGTGCAATTACCCTGTAAAAACGTGACCAGTTTTGAAGATCGTCAGATAAATAAGGCACATATGAAAAATTATATGGCGGATTATTAGCTGCTTTTATAGTTTGATAATTCCACTGACCGGCTTTGGGTATAAAAGTGCCTGAAGCCAGATCGCCATTAATAAAGTAAGAGCCTCCGCTTCTTAATGCAGAACGCAATTGTCCGTACATGGCTAATGAAGCTTGTTCTACTGCAGACTGAGATGTCCAGAAAGCGGCACCATAAGTTGAAGTAATCGGCGGTTCGTATAAATATTTTTTACATGAACTCACCGTCAATGCCATGATAATCGACAGTGGGATCATTATTTTATAAAAAGAAAATTGCTTTTTCATTTCAATATTTTTAATTAATTAAAATTGTATGTCAATACCAAATGTGTATCTGGTTGGTGTGGCGTACAGCCCTCCGGTATATTGCCCTAACTGATCTACTAATTCAGGATTAGGCATGGTGGAATTTTTAAAGGTTGCCACATTATCCACTATACAATACAGTTTTGCACGACTAATTTTAGCTCGTTTTGTAAATGAAGCAGGTACCTGATACCCTAATACCAAATTCTTTACTTTAAAATAACTGCCGTCTTCATTAAACATACTTGATATTGGAATGAACTGATAATAGCTTGATCCAAATGGATTGATGGAAGGGAAATCAGCTTTATATCCAGGATCTGATTTGGCCCTTTGTGGTGTCCAGTAATTCAGTCCGCTTAAATCAGGTAATCTGTTGCTGGCAAATGAATAGATACTGCTTGAATAGCCCCCCACAATATTGCTGATCTGACTTTGGAAAGAAGTATTGATCACATCTCTTTTCAATGTAAAAATGCTCATCACACTTAAACTGAAATTTTTATAGGTAAAATCATTTACCCATCCACCGGTATATTTTGGATTGGGATCACCAGTTGGCATACGGTCGCCATACTGGTTACCATTATCTTCATCGGTCCAAACATCACCAATCTTATTGATGTCTAACCAGATTGGATCACCAGGCGCCACTTTATGATTGCCTTTAAAATAAGTGATTACATTACCTGTTAAAGGATTGAATGGTATTTCACTTTGATTATTATATACACCCATATATTTCATTTGGAACATTTCGTATATCGGTTGTCCCACTGCATATATTCTGCTGGTGCCATAATAATCATCTACAACAAATGTGCGGTTGTTATTAGGCAGTTTGGCAATCGCATTTTTGTTATACGATAATGTAACCTGCATATTCCATTGCAGTTTGCTTGAACGGGAAAGATTCTTTGTGGTTAAGGTCAAATCCAGTCCACGGTTGCTTACCCACAGATCATGTGCATTAAACTGAATACTCTGATAACCTGTATAAAAAGGCAGGTTAAAATTATAATAATCATCTTTAGATATCTTATCATAAGCATCAGCTGCAATTCCGATTCTTCCATTTAAAAACTGCGCTTCCACGCCTACATTTTTTTGAGTGGTCTTGGTCCAGGTCAGGTTATTTTTTGTAAGCCCGTTAGTATAGCTGGGCTGAATAGCAGTACTGCCATTATAAGTACCCGAAACATTATAAGAGTTATAAGGTGCATAAAAATCACCTGAGCGATTACCCGAAGAACCATAACTACCTCTTATTTTTAATTGATTGATAATACCTCTTGATTTTAAATTGCTCATAAACTTCTCATCGCTCACAATCCATCCGGCACCTACTGCAGGAAAATACCCCCATTTAGAATTAGAACCAAAACGGGATGAAGCATCGCCCCTGTATGAACCATACAAAAGATATTTGCCATCAAAATCATATTGCGCCTGTCCTAATACAGATAACATTGCATCGGCACCATAGTTGGAGGAACCGTACAAATCTGCCTGCGGTACGCCGCTCACCACCTGAATATTATTACTTGGAATATTATATCCGGCTACAAAATTGGTATTAGTAATTGCACGGTCAAATTGCTGTGAAGCAGTAAGCGCAATATTATGTGCATGATTTTTTTTGGTTATTATCTTCTTTCCATAATTCAAAGTATTTTCCAGGAAATAGGAAGAATAGGTTCCTTTGTCAGACTCTGCATAAGAAGACTGTCCTGAACCATTTGTTGCTGCAACCTGATCCAGATCGGATGGCAGAAAATAATCTCTGTTTGAAGATGTAATATTAGCCGATCCGCGTGCAGTATATTTTAAACCCGGCAGTATATCATAGTTTAAGGTTAATGAAGCGGTATAGTAATCATTTATATTTTTATTCCTCAGCCTGTTGGATAAACCGGAATAATTAGCAGAGTCAAATGCGGTAACCCTGAAAAATGAAGAAGGCTGGCCTGAGCCGCTAACAGGTGTGTTATCATCACTGTTACTGTATTTTTTTCCCCGTTGTCTGTCGCTTTTTGACAAAGCAACAATAAACTGACTATTCAGTTTTGAGTTGATTTTAAAATCAAAATTTCCTCTAAGGCTGTATCGTTTGAATCCAAAATTTTCGATGATTCCTTTTTCATCAAAATAGTTCATGCTTACACGGTAGTTTACCGCTTCGGATGCAGAAGATATTGTAGCATCCACATTTTTAACTGATCCGCTTTTATAAAAAAGCCCCTGCCAGTCTTCTGCATTATTAAAATTAGGATTATTGTAATCTGTTAACAGCTGGGGCAAATTGGCCAGCTGAGAAGAAGATGCATATTGATTGATGATGTCCATCTTCAATTTTCTTTCTGCCATACCGGTAACGGTATTCAGCAACTGTGGTTGTTGTGTAATACCACCATATACATTCACTCTAAACTCAGGTTTAGAAGAACGGCCCCTTTTTGTTTTAATATAAATCACGCCATTAGCACCTCTCGATCCCCACGCAGCAGTTGCAGCTGCATCTTTTTGTACATCCACACTTTCAATATCATTAATATTCATGCCCGCTAAATAGTTGGTACCAGTAGCATCAATACTGTTAGCAATATCTTCGGGGTTAGTAGGAATACCATCAATAACATACAGCGGGCTGCTTAAAGCACTCGCCTGTGCAATATTGGGATCATTACCAATACTGGTATTTACCCTGCTATTACCACGAACCACAACGGTAGGTGCAACACCAGGTTCGCCGGAACCAACCTGCACATTCAAACCGGCTACACGTCCCTGTAACAGGTTATCAATGCTGGGTGATGGCAGATTTTCAATGTCTTTACTCAACACTGATGTAATGGCCATGGTAGAAGTTCTTCTGGTTTGCCTTTGAGCACCCACCACCACTACTTCGTCCATTTTCTTCTGGCTCAGTTCATTCATCTTTACTAAAACAGAAGCCTGAGTTTCTCCAATAGTAACAGTTGCTTTTTCGTAACCTACATAGGAAACTATAAGCGTTAATTTTCCCACAGGCACTTTAATATCAAATTTGCCATCATCTTTTGTAACAGTACTGATTGTACTATTTTTTACTGTAACCGTGGCTCCAATAAGGGGTTGATTTTTTTCATCTCTGACCATACCGGCAAGATGGCGCTCCTGCGCCAGGCCGATCACCGAAATCATAAGGAACAATACTGTTCCAAAGATCCTTTTTAGCAAAAGCTCATTTTTCATTCAGCAGTTTTTAGTTTGGTAATAAGAAGTTAATACTGTACTAAGATGATGATAATTTTCTATAAAAAAGCATTGTCAAAATGCAATGGAAGCGTAGTTGAATTACGCAAACGTTTGTTTACACAAGGCAAACGTTTGCGTGATTTTTAAACATCTGTCCTTATTTTTTGCCATTATGCAAAAGCGCAGGTCATTTAATTTAGATATTGCTTTTTAAAAAAATTTCATTTTAAAAAAACAGTTGCAGTAATCCAATAAAAAAGCGTCCGGCTCAATTCGGACGCTTTACTTATACTTTGGTATAAACCTGATCCCGCTTATACTCCTTAGTACTTACTACCCATTAAAAAGCATCAATTCACTTTCAGTTGCTTTGTATTATCTGTTACCTGCTTTCTTACTTCAGTGTTACCACCTCCGTCTAATGTAAGGTTTACCGGCTGGTTGGTTTTCCATGCGCCTTTTGTAAAATCGGGTATATCCATGCTGCGGGAACGGTTGGCTACCGACTTTTCACTTAACGGAGCAATTGAACTCCACAATGCAGCATCGTATACATCCTGATCAAGCGGCAATCCATTGCGCAGGTTATCAATCAAACGCCAGTCCATTATAAAATCCATTCCTCCGTGGCCACCAATATTTTTAGCTAATGCGCCAATATGTTTTACAATGGGCAAAGTATATTTTTCTTCGAGTGCCTTATATTCAGTATCACTGATCCAGCCTTCGCCAAATGCAATACGTTGCGGATCGGGCCATTTACTGGCCATGCCTTTGGTACCACTTATTAAATGAATTCTTGAATAAGGCCTTGGCGAACTCACATCATGCTGTACCATAATGGTTTTACCTTTTTTGGTTTTGATTACTGTGGTATTCATATCTCCCCGGTATTGCTTATCTTTAAACTCGTTATAAAAACTGTCTGTTGCAGCCCGCTCTTTAGCAATGGCACCCATTATAAAATCATTGGATGACATAGACACCAGATAATCCATATAATCGCCGCGATTGATATTTAAACATTGTGCCACCGGCCCAAGTCCATGAGTAGGATATAAGTTTCCGTTACGTGAGGCATTCTCTTTTAAGCGCCACATTTCGGCGTATCCCTTCTTGTCAAAATTTAAATCCCTTAAATCATGAATGTAGGCACCTTCTGCATGAATCAGTTCTCCAAACAATCCATTACGGGTCATGTTTAAAGTAAGCAGTTCAAAAAAATCGTAACAGCAATTTTCCAGCATCACACAATGCTTTCTGGTTTTTTCGGAGGTTTGCACCAGTTGCCAGCATTCTTCAAGTGTTCTTGCAGCAGGCACTTCAGTGGCTGCATGTTTACCATGTTCCATTGCATAAACAGCCATAGGTGTATGCCAGCTCCATGGTGTGGTAATGTATATCAGGTCTATATCCGGCCTGTTACACATTTCTTTCCATGCCTCCTTACTGCCGCTGTATTCAGTTGCTTTAGGCAAACCTTTCTTCTCTAATATTTTTTGAGCTGATGCTACTCTTTCCGGATACTGGTCGCACAGTGCTATTATCTCCACCCCTTCAATAAAAGACATTCTTGATACTGCTCCGGGGCCACGCATGCCCAACCCAACTATTCCAATGCGAACCTTATCCATTTTAGGTGCAGCATAACCACACATATTAAATCCACCAGACTGTATGTTGTGATACGACAATAAGGAACGATCCGTTTCATCTGTAATTACTTTGGCCAATGCGGGTGCCCCGGTAACCAACGCTCCTGTGCCCAATGTAATGTTGCGTAAAAAATTTCTGCGGTTTGATGCCATGGCAATATTGATTTATGCTGTTCTCAGCGATTTAAATTAAAAAAGAAAATTACTGTATTTGAAAATTTAAAAAGTAGTCAAACGATTGCATAAGTTTTTATAAAGATTAAGCTGATTATTTTACTCAAAGACTAATATGCCAAAAAACTCCGGCAAATGAAAATTTGGCTCCTGATTTGAAATCGCATTCCAGCTTACAAAATGAGGAACCGGTAACAGATCGCCACATTTATAAAAATTCGCTCTCCCTGTTTTACCTTTTAAACTTGCAGCAGTATTAAAACAGCATATTGAATTGGGAATAGCCACTGTTAGCTCCCAGTGTATATCATCATTCAAACCATTTCTATTTATTACTGCGCAAGTGGCAATCTGTTTCACCAGCTGATCCGGTAACAATTGCCGCCCCGTTTTTGATTCCCCATATCCAACCAATGCAGTACCGGCACAATTAAATTCAAAATTATAATACGCTTTTTCATTATCAAAGCTGATAAAGAATTCTACGCAGCTGTCTTCCCATACAGCGCTATTGACAGTACAATTAGCAGCACGAATGGTTTTTTCGTTTACATAGTATTTCAAAAATATATTTTCCTCATTATATGCAATTGAAAATTCAACAGCTGGCAGATAGTCATATTGTTGCCAGGAGATACTATCTATCTTATTTTT
>JBAXET010000101.1:0-10911 GCA_037140275.1 Ferruginibacter sp.
CTTTCATTGTTTTTGATTTTTATGATGTATAAATTGATTTTACTTTAACTAATTATTGGTTGTGTTTTTGCGAACATCTTACCTGATTTTTTAATTTTTGGCAATTGAAAAATCACATAAAAAATAGTTCCCCAGATAATGCATATTATAAGTGTTGAGGCTATTACTAAAAACATAGGCGCTTTTTCTCTTGAAGCAGAAAGAGAACGGTTTCCCCATTCAGCTTCTCCTTTTTTTAATTCAGCACCCCACTTTACAGCTGATTCTGTTTCAACGGTGCCAAAGGTTTCATCTTTTACTATTCTTGCAACCAGGCTAAGCATACCGTTATTGGAACTTGGCAGATTAATAGGGAAATTAAATTCGGCAACGCCATTTTCATCAGTGGTTACTGTTTTAACAACTTCAAGCTCACCAAATAATCCTTTTACAAACAGGTGCACTTCTTTTTCTTTAACAGGAAGACTGCTGTCGGATAATACCGTTGCCCTGCAGGTTTTTGTAGAATCAGTTTTAATAAAATCCAGTTTTATTGTAGCTGTTCTTTGTTCCTGAGCTGATGCATTGTATACACACATCAGCAGCGCAATAAGCAAAATTGATCCAGCAATATGGAAATGCAAACGGGCCATGTTATTTTTTCTTTTCCAGTGCATATACTAAATTTTTTCTGTTTCTTCTTTAGGATTATCCATTTCTTCCAGTTCAATACCTTCGTTTTCCAATGTTTCCCAAACCGAAATGATGGGGAATAATTTTGAGAATATAGTTATGATGAGCAGTACACCAGCCAATGATGCTGATACAATAGCTAATTCGATCCAAGAAGGAAAGTAAACAGCCCAATTTGCAGGAACACTTTGTATTGGAGTATAAGGGTGCAGCATTATGGGTGTAACTATCAGGTAACGTTTAAACCATGCTGCAACAACCACAAATAATGCAATTATAGCAATTGGCAATGGTTTACGGGCTTTTTTCCAAAGCAGCAAAACAGCGGGCAACGCCATACCAAATAATTGTACCGACCAGTATAAAGGAGCATAGTGACCGGTAAATAAATCGTTTAGTAATTTACCCTCGGCACCTCTCATTTTATATGCCGGTACCAGATATTCGTTAAGGTTGAAATATGCATAAATAACGCAGAGAAATACCAGCAGTTTCCCCATTTGGTTAAAATGTACTTCAGTTAAATATTTTTGAAGGCTATAAGCTTTTCTAAAAACAAACATGGCAATAATAACTGCTGCAGTTCCTGCCTGAAAAGCTCCGGCAACAAAGTAAGGGCCAAAGTTGGTGCTGTCCCATCCCGGACGTAAAGTAGTTGCAAATAGCCATGCTGTTACAGTGTGTATGGAAATAGCCAATGGAATAATTAGTATACAAATAATACCTATACTACGTTTCATGATCTTCCATTGCTCATGACTTCCATTCCAGCCTAATGCAAGTGTTTTATACATCCATCTTTGCCATTTAGGTTTTTCTGTTAATTTATCTCTGCACAAAGCAATACCGGGCAGTAAGGGAAAGTATAAAAACAAAAGGCTGGTAGCCAAATATGTTGATACTACAATTACATCCCAAACAATAGGTGACTGAATACGGCCATGAACAAACAGATTTAACACTCTGTCCGGTCTGCCCATATCAACAATAATGATCAATCCTGCAAATACGATGGCCGAAACTGCAATGATTTCTGCAATACGGGTAATGGGACGGTACCAATCAAAATTGGTTAGCCTCAGTACTGATGAAATTAATGCACCAACAAGGCTGATTGCAACAAAGAAAACAAAGTTTGAAATATATAAACCCCATGATGCATAATCTCTCATGGCAGTTACTTTCAAGCCATTTTTAAGTTGCAGGTAATAAGCATAACAGCCGATAAAAAATATAAGCAGCAGAAATGCGATCCATAACTTACCCGGTAAACCGGTATGTTTCAAAGGGCGCAATACAACTTCTCTGATCTCTATTCTGTGCTGGCGTTTTTCTTCGTCAGTTAAAGCATTGTATTCAGGTCCTAAATGTGTGTTAGTATGCATACTGATCAATTATTTTATTCTGAGGTATTATGTGGTACTTTATCTTCTTCAAACGGGAAGTTTCTTTCTACCGGAGGCAGGTAATATACCCTGGGCTCTGTACCAAGCTCTTCCAGATACCTGTATCCTGCACGGTCCTTTATTAATTCACTTAATCTGAATGTATCTTCTCCATTGGTAACAATATCTTCATTAGCATCGCCAAAAAACAGGGTGCCATTTGGACAATTGGTTACACAATCAGGCAGCTTTTTAGCTCTTACCATATCCACACAGAAATCGCATTTGGATACAGTTCCCATTTTATCCTGCAGGCTGGTTTCAATTGAATTATGGCTACAATTGTCGGGACTGGCGCAACCTGCTGCTGTAGAATCACTGGCTTCACCCCATTTATCACCCCAGTTAAATACTCTGGCATTATAAGGGCAGGCGGCCATACAAAAGCGGCAACCAATACAACGTTCATTATCAATTAATACCACTCCATCCTGTCTTTTAAATGTTGCATCAACAGGACAAACTTTAGTACATGGGGGGTTATCACAATGAAAACAAGGCTGTGCCATCCAATATGGGGCAGAATCATTGGTATCCTGCATCTTTTTCACTTTTATCCATTCAACAGGTGCACGTTTGTGGTGCATTTTCTGGCAGCCTTCAACACATTTTCTGGCATTGGCACAACGGGCAAGATCAATCACCATCACTAATTTTTTCCCTTCAATTCCTATACGGGCTTCGGCATTTGTTACTGAACCTTCGGCAATATGATGTTTCATATGGTTGCTGTCTACCTCAACTAATTTTCCATCCGCCGTCATTAGTTTTACTTTTTTTCCCGATTCGGGTATGGTATCAGCACGCAATGCTTTTTGAATACCTAATCCGGCTAATGTGGCACCACCGGCCAATAACCCAAACTTTAAAAATTTGCGGCGGTCATTATTCATATTGTTAGTATTCTCCATGTTTTGATTTTAATAGCTGGAAAATGGCAGGTCTTTTTCTTTTCGGAGGCAATTCGGTTGATAAAATTTCAATAGCGAACAAAAACTAACGATTGTTCGTTAGCAAACTTAATATTCCACACAAATTATCTACATGAGTGCTATCAATAAAAAAGATGATTTTAATCATAAAAATAATTTTGATGTCATAACATTTATATTATTATAATAGCATAAGCAGACTAATCTGTATATATCTTTTGCTTAAACGCAGGATTTTTTTATTGAAAACGCAGCTGGTATTGGACTGATTTTATATAATCGGAGAATGCCTGCTTTTATCTCAGGAATTTATTTTATTTTACTCGCTCATTAATACAAGTATTTGTTTGTATGATCGGCATTTTTGTAAATCCCCGCGCAGGAAAAGGTAAGGCACTCCAAATTAAAGCAGAAGTAGAAAATGTATTGCAGAAAAAAAACATTCTATTTACTACATATACAGATATATGGCCAGAACATTTACATTTATTAACTGAAGCTTGGGTTATAGGCGGAGACGGTACTTTGAACTTCTTCATCAATACTTACCGCAATATTAATATGCCGCTTGTTATTTTTAAAGGGGGTACGGGAAATGATTTTGCCTGGAAACTTTATGGTAATTGCACAACAGAAGAGCAAATTTCATTAGTATTATCAGGCCAACCAAAAAGGGTTGATGCGGCTATTTGCAATGATAAAATATTTGTAAACAGTGTAGGTATTGGCTTCGATGGAGAAGTATTGCGTTCTATGGGCGCTATTAGAAAAATAGGCGGCCATTTGGGGTATTTATGGGTGGTTATAAAAAAAATATTCACTTTCAGGGAATTTAGTTTTAATATTTCAACAGGAGATCAACAATCAAACAAAAAGTATTTACTTGTTAATATTGCTAACGCTCCCCGAACAGGCGGTGGATTTTTAATTTCTCCAGCAGCAGAAATTAATGATGGTAAATTAAATATGATTTTATGTAAACCGCTATCCCTTATTCAAAGACTTAGATTTTTGCCGGTTATTGAAAAAGGCAAACATCTTTCACTGCCCTTTATTCACCATCAAAATGTACAGCATACCACCATTTACTGCGCAAATATTATATATGCACAGCTTGATGGTGAACTGATCAGTGACTGCCAATTTAAAATCAGTATTTTACCCGGTTATTTTTTATTTAAGTTTTAAATTTGCAATTCGCCAGAACTCTATTTTCATCATAACATGTATCTTCAGTAAATGAAAAAACTATTGCTGGTATGTTTACTATTGATGGAACTGAATACCATCTTTGGAAAGCAGCCATATAAAGTAATTGCATATTATACAGGAGATGCAGAAAAAATAAAACAGTACCCTTTACAAAAAATAAGCCACCTTATTTACAGTTTTCTTCGTTTGCAAAACGACACTTTAACTTTCCGAAATGAACAGCAACGAAAAACTGTAATGCAGTTGGCAGAACTAAAAGATCAATATCCGCATTTAAAAATAATGGTTTCAATAGGAGGTTGGGGAGGATGTGCACCATGTTCTGCTTTATTTGCTACAGCGGAACAGCGCAATACTTTTGCAGCCACAACTGTTGATCTGCTAAAAGAGTATCATCTTGATGGTCTTGATCTGGATTGGGAATATCCGGCTATTGAAGGATATCCCGGACATTTATACAACAGCTGTGACAGGGAAAACTTTACCAGTCTGGTGCAAGTGCTCCGGCAAAAAATGGGCACCAATTACTGCTGAGCTTTGCAGCAGGAGGGTTTGTAAAATACCTTGAACAGTCGGTAGACTGGGATGCAGTAATGCCAAAGGTGGATTTTGTAAACCTGATGACTTATGATTTAGTAGGCGGATACAGTACCGTTACCGGGCATCATACCCCACTTAAAGATAATTTACCTGATCAGCAATCTGTACAAAAATGCGTGAACTGGTTATTGCAGCATAAAGTAAAAAGTACTCAGCTTATAGTTGGGGCTGCATTTTATGCAAGGGTATGGGCTAATGTACTACCCCAAAATAATGGCTTGTATAATTCAGGAAATTTTAAGCGGGGTGTTTCTTATAAAAATTTCAAAACTTATTTTACCGACAGTACAGGGTTTAAATATTACTGGGATAAAAAAGCAAAAGCGCCTTACCGTTACAGTGAGTCACAACAGTTATTTGCTACATTCGACAACAAAAGGTCTGTTGCAGCCAAAGCAAAATTTGTAAAAAGAAATAACCTGGGAGGGGTTATGTTTTGGGAGTTATCTGATGATAAAACATTTGGAGGATTACTGGATAAAATTAGTAAGAAATTATAAAAAATACATTGTCGTTTCCGGTACTTTCTCCAATGAAAAAGGGCTTTGTCGAAGACAAAGCCCTTAATTTTTTAATAGCATCGCTTAGCTAAGGTGTTTGCCTAAAATTTTGGCAAGGTCAAACATAGATACCTGTGCTTTGCCGGCGAAAAGTGCTTTCAGTTTTTCATCAGCATTGATATTACGTCTGTTTTTAGCATCCTGCAGCTTATTGGCTTTAATATAAACCCATATTTTTTTCACTGCTTCTGTACGAGGCAATGCTTTTGCTCCTACAACAGCAGCTAAGATTGCACTTGGTGTAAGTGCTCTCATAAATGCAGCATTAGGTTTACGGGCCGATTTCTTTTTAGCAACTTTTTTAGGAGCAGCTTTTTTAACAGCTTTTTTAGCTACTGGTTTTTTTGCAGCTGCTTTTTTAGGAGCTGCTTTTTTTACTACTTTTTTTGCAGCTGGTTTTTTCGCAGCTTTCTTTGCAACTTTCTTTGCCATGTTTGTTTAATTTAGAAATTAATGGGTGTCAGAAATTTAACAGTATAAATATAAACCATTTTTCACTCTTAGTACACTATGGGAAAATATATTTTTCTCTGGTGGAATACCTGTTAATGACGTTGATACCTCAATTGAATTTTTAAAATTCATAATAGCTTTTAAAAGCACCTTAATCCAGCTTTTTAAATATATTTCTCCGGACTAAAAAAGGTTAAAGTCATGAACAAAAAGGGGTGATTGAAACCCTTTGTATTATCTTGCCACCATAAAATAAACAGCATCATGTTCACAGCACAACAACTGGTATCTCAGTATCAATTGCAGGTACATCCCGAAGGCGGCTGGTATAAAGAAACCTATAAAAGCTGGGAAATAATAGCTCAAAATGCTTTACCGCAGCGGTTTTCAGGAGAAAGAGCTTTTTCCACAGCGATCTATTTTTTACTAGATCAGGGTAATTTTTCTGCCTTTCACAGAATAAAAAGTGATGAATGCTGGCACTTTTATTATGGTGACCCCCTGCAGGTTTTTATATTACAGCAAGATGGCGCTTTACAAATAATTGAATTAGGAAATGATATAGCAGCAGCACAGGTTTTTCAATTTATAGTTCCGGCAAACTGCTGGTTTGCCAGCAGACCAGCACCCTCATCCGCCTATAGTTTTGTGGGTTGTACTGTAGCCCCCGGTTTTGATTTTGCCGACTTTGAACTGGCTGATGCAGGACAATTAGCCGGTGAATTCCCCGCTCACAGTGCTATTATTCATGAATTATGCAGGTAAAGTTTATTCAAAAAGTGCTAATTGCATTGGTTTAAAAACCATTTTTACTTTTTGTATATCCGGAGTTATGGTGAATACTGCTGAAGCTTCATACCTGGAAGCAACAATAATTTCAGTATGTAAAGCATGGGCAGTAAATAATTCTTTTACCAGTTGAGGGGTATTATTTTCCTTGGATAAGTGAGATAATATCAGGTGAGACATATAAGATGGCCGGTGTTTTATAAATAATTCCAACGCTTTATGGTTAGATAAATGGCCTGATCCTCCCCGTATCCGGTTTTTAAGATGAATGGGATATTTACCGTTTTCCAGTAAGGCTTCATCATAATTAGATTCTAAAAAACAGGCGTTACAAAGTTTAAAGTAATTGATCACCTGTTTGCAATTGTCACCAATATCAGTAAATACGCCCACAGTAATTCCATTATATTGAACTACAAAACTATGCGGATCTATGGCATCATGCTGTTTGGTAAAAGCTGTTACCCTTAATGTTCCTATAGCAACGGGCTCATCTGCTTTAAATGGTTTAACAATATGCCCAATTAATCTTGGGCCATGCTTTGCCGTAAGCGGAGTGATATAAACCGGAATATTATATTTATTGGCAAATACTGATACCCCTTTAATATGGTCGCCATGTTCATGAGAAATAAAAATGGCTTTAATATTTTTTACTTGAAGGTCAAGGGCTTTCAAACGTTTTTCTGTTTCCCTGCAACTCAATCCAATATCTATTAATACAGCATCGCTGTCGTTTCCAACATAATAGCAGTTACCGTTGCTGCCCGAGTTTAAAGATGTAAAATATAATGACATTGCGGCTGCAAAGAAAGCTAATTTTAGCTTTATCAGGTGTTTAATTGTTTCCGACTGTATTTATCTAAAAAAGGTATTTTGACTTTACTGCCGGTTCAGTTTTCAGAACAAACTGGTAATCAGCTTTTCGCAAAATATCAAATAGGGTAATTTTACCAAGTTGTTTTACGAAGTATTTTTAGTTCGTAAATCTTGTCCACAAAACTTGTATTTGATGATATGTAATAGTACTTTTATATCATCAAAACCTGCTATACAAAAGCAACCCGTTAAACCGTATCCAATCCTCTGAGTCAAACCTCCGGCTTTATTCCATATTTATCCTTTGAATAACTGTACATGTTATTGGAAACAGTATTTCCATTTGCAATGTAAAATCCATTTACGTTTTGTAAAATTCCTCTGAAAACTGCATTGATTCAAATGCTTAATGTAATTGATAGAACAACAATTTAACAGGAATACTATATACATTGCCTCATTTTAAATTAACCGTTATGGAAACTATTTATACTTCGTACACTAAATTTCTTGATTTTAAAGTGTATTATTTTATAAAAAAATACACTTCATTTCCCGAATTAAGGAATGTTTCTCCCGTACTGGAGTCTTATGGTATGCATACCGATTTCGACAAAGCCTGCGTCATTGCCGGTATACATGATGCAGCTGTAAAAGAAAAGCTTTTAAAAGAAGCAGAAGCCACTATTCAAAGGGCAAAAATTGTTGAACTCAATAATACAGCACATTTGGAGAAAATAGCAGCCGGATAAAAATATTACCGTACTTACACATAAAGCCCTTTCTGCAAATGCCAGAGGGGCTTTTTAATTTGTTGACTATATTTACCAATATTTTATTTTTATTACACTGATGCAAAGAAAAAAACCGGATGTAGATATTATACTGGATATTCTTAAGGAAACCCTTTTACATAATCCATCCTCCACTTTTGTAAGCAGTTTATTATTTCAATACCAGGAAAGAGGCGGTTTAAGCAAAAAACAACTGGAAGGGCTACATCATAAAGCTAGTAAAGTAAGCAGCATAGTACCGGGTAAGCTGGCCACATTAGAGGCCATCATTCTGAAAAAGCCCATGAAATACCGATCAACGGCCTCATTACCTACTCCATTATATACAAAAAATGAAGCTCAGGGAAAACTCATCGTGGATATTTTGGGGCAATACCCGCAACATAAACGCGTATTGTTTTTAAAAGCCCGGTACGATAATAATGAGCCACTTTCTATTCCGGAAGCAGAAGAGCTAAAACGCTTTCATAAACTATTAATCAAATAAACACTAATAAAAAAGCCTGAATATTATTCAGGCTTTTTGCATCTTCTGCGGATACAAAATTTATATATATAGAGGATTAACTAAATAGCCCGCCTTTCTTTAATTCACGTACACCTTCACCAATCAAAAAACCATTCTGGTAGATCATGATCTTGTAACTACCCTGTTGAAATTTGCTGCCCGGAGCAAAAGCAAATTCCACATTTTTCTTTTTAGCAGTTTCAATTTCCACCGGCAATTTGGCTGTATAAGATTTATTACCATCTTCACGGGTAGTAAAAGTTTCAGAACCAGTTGTAATTGGAGTTCCATCAGGCCCAATTACCAGTACATATACATCTGTAGCACCAGGTTGTGCAATACGATTGGTAACATCAAAACTTACCACCAGTTTGTCAACTCTTTTTGCAGTGCTGGAAACTTTTTCCTTACCATTTTTTCTGATATTGATCGGAGTAATGGCAATATTGGATGCATTTAATGTAGAAGCCACATCTACTTTCTTTTCTAAATTTTGTTTTACTTCTGTAGTGGTAGCCAAATCCTGCGTAAGTTTAGTTTTTTCCTGAGTCAGTACTTCTTTATCGTTACTTAAAGTTTTGTTTTCTTCGGTTAACCTGGCCACATCCGCTTCCAGTCCGGTAATTTTTTCATTCAACTGATTAATCAGTGTTTTTGCTCTTGCCAGTTCAGCTGAAGAAGCATTTTTCTTACTTAAAATACTGCGGATCTCCGCTTTCACTTTTGAGATCTCGGTATTTTTTTCATTTAACTGACTATTTAATCCTGTATTCACAGTTGCCATAGAATCCAGTCTTGCCAATGAAGCATCAAAGCTGCTCTGAAGGCTGCTTTTTTCATCAATTACTTTTGCAATTTGTGATTGCTGTAATTGTAAAGTGTCGTCGGTTTTGCTTTTATCATACACAGTATAAGCACCCAGGCCAATTACGCCTGCAGCTAAAACACCAATGATAGTATTCTTATAATTATTCTTTTTGGCAGATACCTGCGATTGATTTTCGGGTGCAGGAGTTGGAAAGTTTGTTGTACTCATGATAATAGATTTTTAAGTTTTAAAAAGAAAAGGAATCGGGTTAGTGCTGAGCCTCTTTTTGTTACCTGTACCCGTATTTCCCAAAACCGTGCCATTATTATTTTTTGTGGATAAGTGAAGCACCATACCAGCTGCACAAAAAAATCACGAAAGCCACTGCAGCATTGATTTGCAGGCGCTTTAATATTTTTTAAAAATATTTATTTTAAAGAGTGTTAATATAATCATAAAGGCAACCCTGCAGGTGTTATTAACGATAATAAAGCAGCATATATAAGTAATTCAGAAAAGGCTTTCATTACATATTTGTTAAACGACAGAGATAGTGTTAAACAAATATGTACAGTTAACATGTATTTGTACGAATGGATTGTAGGAAAAGAATAGTCTGACCAGATAAAACACTGGTTAAAATAAAACAGCAATCTGAGGACTGAATTTATTTGATAGCCAGTAAGCGTCCGTCTCTTAAATTTATTTTTAATCAACACATAATATTTTGTATGAAAAAAATATGGCCTCTATTTTATTTAACATTTATTACTTCATTTGGTTTTGCACAAAGTGATATTGCTGTTGCAAAACTAATGAGCTCAATGGATGAAAAAATTCCTACTGGTAAACAAGCCATACCGGTTTTTTATTCTCAGAAACTAATTAATTCCAATACTGTTGAAGTATTACACAAAGGTTTATTAGAATTTAAAGTGGTGCATAATTTTGGCGATGCAGCCGGAGCTAATGGCGGCATTAAACATTTTTTTGGATTAGATGGAGGTCGCTTTGATGTTAAGATTGCTTTTCAGGCAGGGCTTACAGATAAACTGAATGTACTGGTGGCAAGAACTAAGGGTGCAGGTAATATAACGCAGCTGGTTGAGACCGGGATAAAGTATCAGTTTTTAAAGCAGCTGGATAATGATTCCAAACATCCTTTATCGCTTACGGTTTTTGCCAATATGGTGGTATCTACCATGCCTGAAGACAAACTGAACAGTGTATTAGTAAGTGAAAACAGATATGTTGATTTTTCTGACCGCCTCAGCCAATTGGTACAGGTGATGGTGGCAAAAAGATTTGGAAATATAAGT
>JBAXET010000102.1:0-10840 GCA_037140275.1 Ferruginibacter sp.
CTCTTTTATTGCGGACGATAACATGGATTCATCTAATTCATTTTTACCAACAGCAACAACTTTTAAATTGCTTTTACTATTATTGTTTTCATACTCAAAATGAAAATTTGATAACAACGTGTTTGAAGCTGGATCCCAAATATATATTTGTGTTGATTCCCTTATGGAACTGAAAACCTTTGTATTAATAACATTTTCACCCATTTCAAGTAAATTTATTCTTTCTTCTGACTTTTCATTGTCAACCTGATATTCTATATGGCTTCCGTTCAAATATAACAAAACATGAGTAACAAACTCTTTCGGAAGACCAAGAATCTCAGAAATATCATCTGAAGAAGTCACCCCCAATTTTATTAGACGTAAAATATAAACATATATTTCTCTATGATTCTCATCAATTTTCTGCTCAATAATGCAAGAAATCTTAACTGCTCTGTATTTAAATTCTGTAGAATTAAAATTTCCATTTAACATTGCTTTTAAATAAGAATCAGCATTATTTATCGGATTATGCATTTAGCCCCATCCCTTCCATTAGAATTTCAGAATCAATAATTTGACCATTTCCACTTTTACAATGACAAAACAAACTATTTATTAAAATACCAAAATGCTTTTCTGTAGAAACTTTTAGCTGATTTTCAGTTTGCGTAAAGCCATCATCATTTTCACAGTTTGAGAGAAATGCAAAATCACCAATAATTATCAATTGTGATTTTGATCTAGTTAATGCAACGTTCAGTCTTCTTGTTTCCCTTAAGAACCCAATTCTTTTCTTTTCAGATGATTTTCGGTTGCTTCTCGTAAAACTATAAATAACAACATCAGCTTCCTTTCCCTGAAATCCGTCAACTGTGTTGATACAATTTTCACCCAATTTAATATTTTTTTGCCTCACATATTCTCTAATCTTATCAGTTTGGCTTTTATATGGAGTAATAACAGCAATTGTGAGTATATCTCGATTACACTTAGAAATTATTGTTTCAAGAATCTTTACAACTATTCTTGCTTCTAGCTCATTAAAACAACTTCCAATGGATTTCTCTTCAAGTTTGTCCTTGCTATTTGATGTATCAACAAGACAAAGTGGTTTTGAAAAAATCCCTTCAAATAACAAATGTCTGTTATTATTTGATTCCGGGGTAAAATACTGATTTGAATAAAAGGATTTACCAATCCAATTAGAAATGTTATTTGGCATTCGATATTGTTCGCTTAATATAATTTTCTTGTCAATTGCTTCATGATTAAATGAAATTTCAAACAGGCTTTTTTTTGTTTTATCAAGCCACTCAGTTTCATCATTATTTAGAAAAACTTTTTGTACTTCTAAATCAATTAATGGTGGCAATTGCATATGATCTCCAATTAATATTACTTTCTTCGATTTATTTAACGGCACCATGATATGATGAATAGGAATTTGACCAGCCTCATCGATTATTGTGACATCAAATTCAAAATTATTTATGTACTGGTTCGATGCCCCTATACAAGTAGTTACGAAAACTTGGATTGTTGGCAGTATTGCATGTGCAAATGCCAGATTTCGTTCAAAATAATCAGAATTATTAAGTTTATCTATATACAATCCGAACTCTTTTCTCGTTAAAAATATTGCTCTTAATGTTTGTTTTAAAATACAAATTCTATTATCAATTATAATTTTTCCTTTATGTATTATTGGCTTTGAAACGTTTGGGATATGCAAGTACGAGGGCAGCAAATTCAATTGTTTTTCGATTTTTTCATATTCACCTAAAATACTGGACAATGATCCACGTTGTATTTCGACAATATTGAAATCCTTAATGACTTCGATTTTTTTGATTTCCTTTTTAATAAGAGAATTAGACAAATCATTAAAAACTCTTTTCATTTTCTTTAATATTCATTTTGGCGGTTGTTTTAATCCTTTTTAGTTCATTCATGCGGCTGGAAATTTTCACAATTTTTTCACAATTGTAAAAATGAACCCAGCATGAACAACATTAAATATAATTTTATCCTACGCAACGATATAAAGGCGAAGGATCAACAGCAATACATTTATTTGTACTGCAACCTGAATGGCAAAACAAAAGTGTTTTCCATTGGCTATGCTGTGAATACTAAATTTTGGGATAGTAAAGCGCAACGGGTTAAACCAGGTTGCCCGGATTTTGCGATTATTAACGCTAAACTTTCAGGAATTCAAAACCTTGTGAATAATGTCATTACAAGAGCGGAACTTGATCAAAAACAATTAGTTACAGCGGATTTTTCACAAATTTTTCACAAATCGCAAACGGCTGTAAGTGTTGACCTGGTGGAATGGATGAAAAATGATTTAAAATACTTTTCCAATAAGTACGCGAAAGAAACTGTACATACCTACGCGGCTCAACTGAGCAAATTAAAAGGCTTTACCAAATCAATCAAATTTTGTGACATTACACCTTCCTGGTGGCTCCAGTACGAACGGTATATGATTGACAAGGGAAATATACCACATACCCGTCATAAGTGTTTCACGCACTTAAAATGCTTTATTAATAAGGCTGTGGATGCCGGTATTATCCCGGTTAACCCTTTGCGAAGCGTAAAAGTAAAATCGGGGCAAAGTAACCGGCAATTTTTATCTGTAGCGGATATCCTAAAGTTAGAAAAATACTATTCAGGAATTAAGAACATTAAAGATAAAAATGTATTGCGTTATTTCCTGTTTGCCTGTTATACCGGGTTGAGATATACGGATGTTAAATTATTGAAATGGAATAATATCAGGGATGGTTATTTGGAATTAAAATTTCATAAGACTGCGAAAAGTGAACGTTTGCCGCTTAATAAGTCGGCTTTGTCTTTACTCCCGGAGAAGAGGGCCGGCACAGACAAAGTGTTTAATTGTGTTTCGAACCAAAAAACAAATGATTACCTGGATGAGATTATAAAAGCGGCTGAGATTAACCAGCATATTACATTTCATTGCGCCCGGCATACTTTTGCAACCATTACTCTTGAATTAAGCGGCGATATTGCGACGGTAAGTAAATTACTCGGACATAGCACAATAGCAACTACGCAAATTTATGCGCGGGTACTGGATCAAAACAAAAAAAGTGTTATTGATTTGTGGGATAGCTTAATGCCTGATGATCAAAAAGGACAATCCTCTGAAATATCGGTTGTTTCGTAAGATTGCATTAGTATTTTATCCGAATATGTTATTTCGTACTGGCTATATTTATTTTCATTATCGCGGGGCCTGTGCTTTTTAATTAATGCGCGTTCGAGCTTTACGGCTTGCAGGGCTGTACACAATACAACGCGTACCGTAAAGCGATTTGCAGCCATTTTATTGCGGTAGCTTACAACTTCCTGTGTGCGGTGTCGCCAGGCTTCGAAATGGCGGTACATGGTTTTGTATAAATTAACCGTACTCATGCCAATATAAACAACTTTGTCGTTTTCCTTAATGAGATATACGCCGGATTTGTTTTGTGTATCGGGAAAAGTTGTACGGCCGGTCTTTTGGTATGGAGGGAAAAATTTATATTTCTTCATTTTAATTATCTTATTAAGATAACAACAGCAATTTTTCTAAATGTTTTTGATTCCTTCATTTCCTTTAGTAGTTTGCTTTTTGCTGATTTTTCATTTTTAGCAATGATTTTCCGCGCTATCATTGTACGGCCTGATATTGTCGTATAAATAACATCGTATTCGTTTTCGATTGTAATTTTAGCCATAACAATTACTCCTTAATTTTAATGTACCGTGAATAAACTATTTTGTTACTTGGGTTCCGGCTTTGTATGGTTTGTATTAGCTTACGTTTTGAGAAGAACCATAACCAGGGCTTTGCTCTCTCTCCCCGGCTTACAACCTGTATAATAGTATCAACAGAAGTAATGTGCAGGGTTTGGCTGTTGTCGCGTATTAAGCCTGTTACCTGGTACCAGCTGTCGTTATATGTAAATGACTTGGCAGGCGCCTGTATGTTGTTAATGATTAAAACAGTATCGCGCAGTATCTGCGTTATCACTTTTGACTGCTCTACACTGGACTGGCTGTATGATTGTACGCGCGATGGTTTAATTTTGAGCTCCTTAAGAGCTTGCGTAACCTCCGGCAATACTTTTGAGAGCTCATTTACGGTAAATTCCATGGTTCGCACCTTTGCCGTTTCGCGCCCCAGGGCATCAGCATAATAATTTACCTGCGCATGAAGTGCGCTGCTATTAATTAACATCCTGTTGTAATCCTTCTGCTTCTGAATATACATAAACAGGCTTTTGCCTGTAATATAAATCAGGCATAAGGCTATAACGGAAAAAGTGGCAATTTGCTTTACTTTCATTTTATGCGTGTTTTACATTTGATGTTACGGCATACCGTAATTTCAAGTTCATCAATTCGTTTTTCGAGCTCCGATACGCGCGTTTGAAATTCGCCCCGAATGGTTTGATTTGATTCCTGCCAAAATTTTTCAAGCTTGACGTATGCGTCTACTTTAGCCGTCTTATTAGAATATTTAATAGTGATTAAGGCCAAAAGGCCACCGCCTAAAATAAATGATGATATAATTTGTATCCAGTCCATAGTGTAGTTATTTAACTAAATCTGTAGCTTTCGCCGTCTTTTACTATTGTGGTTAAAATGGGTAAATCTTCTTTTGCTATTTGTTTAATGGTATCTATTAAGCGGGTTGATCCGGTCCAGGTTAAGCGTTTATTGTTATCTATCTCCAGCTCTATATCCAGGCGTTCGGCATTGGCGTCTTTATACTTGCTTTGTACTATACGGTAATCTGTTATTATAATTTCGCGGTTTAACAGGTTGTAAAGCTTTATTTTTTCGCCGCTGAAATTTTGATTCCCCTGGATAATATTTAAATCGCTGAATTTTTTCATACTACTGCATCCAGTTCCTGAACCGTTGTTAACGTTGCGCTTGCTGCAACGTATTTTGCTACCCTTCTCCAGCGTTGGTATTCATCGTATTCGGCTAAATCTTTATCCTGGTTGAAGTTATTGATAAGCGCAATTTCGGAGGCAAAAGGATATTTATCAGCCACTATTGCGCTGATGATCTTGCCGTAGTCGGGCGAACCTGATATTTCTACCGAATTGTACTTGTATCCGGTGGTACTGTCGCCTAACGGATTGGTAATAGTTACCTGCTCAATGCCAAAATTGACATGATAATTACCGTTGCCCAGCGGCAAAATAATTTCAGGCTGATTGTTTGCGTTTGTAATCATGGTTCAGTTTATTTATTAAATTTCGTGAATTGCAGTGCTCCGCCCAGCCTTTGTAACTGGCATACGATGCAGCTTTTTTTTCTGTATTATCGGCGTGTTTTTTCATCATACGCGCAAAGCGTTGTTTTATCCCTTTTCGTAATAAAATATGCGTATGCCTGAATACATAGCCTAAAAAATCAATGCCGCGTACATCAACCGGAAATACCTGGTAATTGCTTTTAACAACAAGGTTTAAATTTTCGGTAACATAGGTTTCAATTTTTTTCAGCAGGCTGTGCAGGTGCTCTTTGTCGTGGTATAGTATTACGATATCATCGGCATAGCGGAAATAGTATTTTACCTGCAAATCCTCTTTACAGTAATGATCCAGATAAGCCAGGTAAAGATTAGCAAAGTATTGCGAAAGATAATTACCAATGGGAAGCCCTGGCGCACTATCAATAATTTTATCCAGGAGAATGAGCAAATCGGTATCTTTTATCTTTTTGCGGATAATTGTTTTTAAAATGTCGTGATTAACCGAGGGATAATATTTTTTTATATCCAGCTTCAGGCAGTATTTTGTTTCGGCAGTATTATGCAGTGCTGTTTTCAGCTTAGCAACAGCCTGATGTATGCCGCGCCCTTCGATGCAGCTATATGTGTCAGCTGTAAATGTAGATAGCCAGATAGGCTGTACAACCTGCATGATAGCGTGATGCACAATGCGGTCAGGGAAATACGGAAGCCGGTATATTACACGCTCTTTGCCGCTGTCGCAAATAATGAATGTATGGTATTTTGATGTTTCGAAACTTTTGTTAATAAGCATTTGTTGAAGCAGGAGTAAATTTTGTTCTTTCTTCCTATCAAAAAAACGTACTCCATACTGATGCGATTTACCTTTACGCGCATTTTTATCAGCCAGCTGAAGGTTATCCAGGCTAAATATATTTTCGTACAGGTTATTATATCGCTTCATATATTTTTGCTTCTTATGCGCTGTGAGCGTTCGCCTTTCGGCTACCGGCACACATAACGCGCGAAGTTTATTTTTTGGCAAGTGCCAGGGTTCAAATTAATGTCATTCAAATTATCTTTAAGCATAGCTGAGAGCCGATATTCGCATTCGCATTCGAAGGCGCATTGTTCGTATTCGCATACCAGAGACCCGCATTCGTGCCATTATTCGCATTCGTGGAAATCAAAAGCCCTCATTAATTTGCAACCTTTATTTTCATCAAAATTTTTCGCTCCGCATTTCGTTTTCCGAGCTTCGCGCTTCGAATATCCGTTACAAGAAGCAAAGCCGAGAGCCGAAATACGCAGACGCAGACGAAGGCGCATAGTACGTACTCGCACACCAGAGACCCGCAGCCGAGCCAGAATTCGCACTCGCGGAAATCAAAAGCCCTGTAACATTGCTACCATTAGCAGGTATATTAGCTACATAACCGTAATCGCTCCAATATGTATTTGAATCTCCGCCCATTTCACCAGGTAACATTATACACTCTGCTCCGCCTATCATTTTATAAATCCATCCATCAACACGTGACAACTGGCCAACAAGCCTGTAATTTGCCGTAATAGCATCAGCATAATTAGCAGGGATATCGCAGACATAAGCAAGGCTTTTACTACCCGCATTAACGGCCTGTATATCGAACAAAATACCGTCCGACCATTCCCATATATCACCGAAAGGATTTTCGATACCCCTGTAACTGTTCACAGGTACGGTTATATTTCCTCCCGGAAATCCGTTTATAATAAAGTCAGCTTTCCCGGTAGCGTTTCCCATTGACAAAGTGTTGCCGCATGGTATAAGCGGGTAATATCCGCAAAAGGTATTCCAGTTGGTACCGTCAACTTGCGTTACACCTGCGCCAATTCCGCCCTGCCTGTATCCTTCTGAGGTAAGAGCGGAATTAATAGGTAACTGGCTGTTGCTGTTTGCAAATTCAACCAGGTAAAGCATATTGAGTGCATTGTGTGCGCTAAATGGCATAGCCTGGTAACGTGCGCCCCGGTTACGGGCATAGTTGCGGAAGTTGGTTAACGACAAATCAGTTACCGGCTTGCCGAGCATAGTATTATCAAAGCCATCCCAAGCGGCTTGATTTCCTCCGCCCCTGAAATCGGCAGTTTCGTTTAAGCAACTGGATAGCTTTAATGTACTTCGCTGCAATGAAGCTTTAAACGCTCCGATATAATGCTTGTTTACTTTCGTGTAGCCCGTAATTGCCAGGTCAGAAATTAAAATGTTGTAGTATAACCCATCCTGCCAGGCTTTGTACCAAAAATCCGGTATCTCTACCATAAGCTGACCGGCTGAACCATCAAAATTAAACGGGCTTCCATCAGCTTTAAATTTACTGTCGGAAGATAACAGATAAGCAATTACGTTACCAGCATCATCTAACGCACAACGGCGCATTTTACTCTGTACCGGCAATAACACATGATTTGTTAAATTGCCTATGCGTGTGGCTGATGAAGTGGCGGCGGCTGTATTAATTCTTACGCCGTAAGCGTTGGACTCTGAAAGCTGCAAATTTACATCAGCAAGGAAATCAGCCTTTGGTATTTGCCGCATTTTTTTGTTTGCTCCAATACCTACTATTCTTTCCATTGTGGTATCGACGGGCATAAGATCAACACGGCAATTATCCAGGGAAGAGTTTTTTAATATTTCGGCAACGGCTGACATGGTTCCGTTTCCTATCATTTCCTGCGTACTGTGGTAAAACCATGTTTCATCGCCTGTAACCTTAAACGGTACAATGTTGGTTTCCGATTTTATCAGAATACGGCTGAAACGGTCGTAGCTTTTAACTGCGGCCATATTTTTTATATTGATATAAAACTGTGTATAGTCGGTACAGGTTGAATCGGCATAAATATACAACGGCTGTAAGGTATCATCTTCGTTTGTTGCATATACATCGCTGTAATGCGTAACGCCGTCTATATTTATTTCTCCGGTGTTAAATGATGCTGCGCCGGCAATATGAATATGTGTTTTGGGGCTATCGCTAAAAAGCCTGTCGCTTATAAAGCGTACATTTTTCAACGTGATATACCCGGCAATGTGCAGGTACAGTGCATTGGTGCTGGCTACCGAAAAATCGATATTTTCGAAAGTAACGGTATTGCTCGAAAACAGATACGCGCCTATAGCAATTGTATTGCGCGGATATCCTACTATGGATATTAAAGGTTCGCCCCTGGCAATAGCAAAATTACGGTTTGCTGTGAGTGTAATTACTCCAACAATATAAATACGCGCACTTTTACCCGATGCCCTGGCAGTAGCCCAGCAGGCTACAAGTTCTGTTTCGTTAGCGGCAAAGAGTTCCAAAACAGGCTTGTTAGCGCTTAAATCGAAAGTTCCGGCAGCTTCGGAAATAACTACGGAAGCATCGGAGCTGATAATATCAATTTCGCTGGTGTCGCCGGATCCGGTTGTAATGCCGTCTTTTTCGCGGTAGCGTCCCAGCAGTTTATCTACTTTGCCTTTCATAATTAGAATTTTTTAAACTTGAAGGTGTATGTGGCGCGGTCGTCCCATACCAGGTTATACATACAAATTCCGTTAGCCCATTTAAATGTAGTAACTACAGCAGCTGGGGCGGTGCCTGTAACGGCAATTTTCATAATAGCCCAGTTTTGGGCGGCTGTATCGGCGGTGCCGGGAAGGCAGAAGCCGAAATATATTTCGCTCTCGCTTACTTCTTCGATTATATCGGCTGCGCCTTTAAGCGCGTCGATCATGCCGGTACCTGCGTATGGTGAAAGGTGTAAAATATCCATTGTTAGTATTTTATGGCGGTGTATAAATAATATGCTCCTATGAGCACAATTACAATAGCAATGCTTATGTTAATTCGTTTCATGACTTTTTTTTTTGATCCAGGCTTTTAAGGTTGTGCGAATTGATAACGCTGATAAGGCTTTTTGCATAGTTCGGATCGGTAGCATAGCCTGCAGCCTGTAACGCCCTGCACTGATCTTCGGGTGTGGCGGCTGTAAATACGCCATGGCTTGCATACCTGGCATTATGCTGCAGGAAATACGTATGATCGCGTATAGAATCGGCCAGGGTGGCATAACTACGGAAAGCAAGGTTATACTGTGCCGATATTCCGTTAATAACTTCCCTGGTGTTTGAAATTCCTGATTCGCCTTTCCAGAATGGAGTAAGCGCGCCGGAGGCTTTTATACCAAACAGGTTATTATTAGGTATCGATTTCCCCCAGCCTGTTTCGAGGGCTGCCTGTGCCATTTTTACAGAAGGAAATATTTTACTTCCTGCGCAGGCTTCAATAACGGCATTTTCGTATTTAGCTATAAATGCGGCGGCTGTCATGCGGTAAATTGTTTGCGGATAACAAAATATGCAACAATAACCAGCACAAGGGAAACAAAGCCTATGGCAGCCGTTTTTGTTACGCTGGATTGATCTATAGTAACATCGGTGTTAATATCCATCGACGGCAGTTTGCCGGAGGCTAAGCGGGTCCAAATCGTTTCTTTTGCCATGTTATTTTTCTGTATAAGTCTTAATTAAACTTCCTGCTGTTCCTATAGGCCACCCGGTAATACTATAAAAAGCATTCCAGTAAATTACTTCAGGGAATTTATGCGATTTTAATGCGGTGCGGGTTTTTGTACCGAATTCACCATCTTGCTTTAACCCGGCCTTGTACTGTATATTAAGTGATTTTTGCAGTATAGCTACCAGTATATTGGCCGATCCTTGCTGTAATGGCATTACATTTTCGCCTGCTGCAGCTTTTGCGCTCAGGCTTGGCCTTGTGGGTGAGGCTGCTGATCCAGCTGCCGGTGCCGTGCCTGGTGTTGTTCCTGGCACTGAAGGCGAAGCAGCCTTTTTGCCTGACCATATCCAAATGCCGGCAGACAGAACAAGGACAATTAGCAGGATGATGATGATTGTTTTTGTTTTCATCAGAAGGAGAAATTAATATTATTGGTTTTTAGTATTTTATTTACTTCGGCAATTTCGCTTGTAGACATACCTTTTTGAAGGAAAACCGCTAAACTGGCATCGCCAAAGAAACCGTAATACTGCCTAACTCCGAAAGCTTTGTTAAGCTGGGCTATATCGCTAAGCGTGTTCATCTTTTTAAATACGCTGTATATAGTATCTTCATCGGTAGTTAAATAGGTAAATGAAGCCTCAATCTGATCGGCCATACTCATGTACTGTGTAAGCGGGTAGCTGAGCTCATTAGCCTTTATTTCGGAATCTATTGCCTTCTGCGCGCTGTCGCCTTTTATGGTTTTTACCACCTTGCGAACCGAAAAGTAAATGGCAATAGCTAAAACAAGTATTAATACCCATTTTACTACGGTGCCGCGGTCTATATTGAGTGTGTTGCTATCCATTTCATTACTTTTTACGAAATTTAAAATACACGGCAATACCAACAACCAGTACCAGGACACTACCTAAAATAAGATACATATTGGTGCTTGCTGTTGCTTTTAGCTTTTCGAAGTCGAAAGCGGATTGTGTGGCGGCAGCGTCTACTGCTGCTGTTTTTAACTTTAAATCGGCGGCTAAGGCTGCTGTTTTTCGTTTTT
>JBAXET010000103.1:0-10483 GCA_037140275.1 Ferruginibacter sp.
TTTCAAATTAAAATATGGATGTATCGTAGTCCGGTTATACTGCGTCCCGCTTTCGGGCGGGAAGGTCGCAAGTTCGAATCTTGCCATCCCGACTTTTGTTATTTTCTAAAATAACATGTTAAAAGCCGACTTTAATAGTCGGCTTTTTTGTGCTGTGAGGTGAATAAACTACTTAATTGAATCAAAAAATAGCTATATTTGAGCCGAATAAGCTAAATAATTGGCTCATGATCTACAATTGGCAACAAGAAGACTGGGGACAATTTCGCTATGACAGCAATGCGATTGAAGAGGTACTGTATGCAATCGCAGCAGAGACCGGTCATATCAGCGGTCTTTTACAGGGGTTACCTGAAAAAATTAAAACGGAAACCATCATTAATATCATGGTAGCAGAAGCCATTAAAACTTCGGCTATTGAAGGAGAATATTTGAGCCGCCATGATGTACTGTCATCAATTAAAAATAATCTGGGATTAAATCAGCGAAAAGAAACTATACAGGATAAAAAATCAGGTGCTGCAGGAGAATTGATGGTTGCAGTTCGTGCTGAATATGCAGCGCCTTTAACCGAATCAATGTTGTTATCCTGGCATCGGATGTTATTGGCTAATTCAACTAAAATAAAAGTAGGTGCATGGCGGAAACATAAAGCGCCTATGCAGGTAGTTTCAGGTACTATTGGTAAAGAGAAAGTACATTTTGAAGCACCGCCATCAAAGCAGGTGCCGCATGAAATGGAGCATTTCATTCACTGGTTTAACAGTACTGCGCCGGGAGGAGATAATGAAATTAAAAAAGCAGCTGTTCGTTCAGCAATAGCCCATTTGTATTTTGAATCTGTTCATCCATTTGAAGACGGAAATGGAATGATTGGCAGAGCCATTGCAGAAAAAGCATTGTCGCAAACTATTGGCCGTCCGGTTATGCTCAGCCTGAGCCAGATAATTGAAGCGGATAAAAAATCCTATTATAAAGCTTTGGAGAAAGCACAACGTAAAAATGAGATTACCGAATGGCTGCAGTATTTTACAGGTATAGTTTACGAGGCACAAATTGCAGCAAACAAACTCATCAGTTTTACCCTGCAAAAATCAATGTTTATCAACCAGTATAAAACACAGTTAAATGAGCGGCAATTAAAAGTCGTACTCAAAATGCTGGAATCACCTAAAGGTTTTGAAGGTGGGATGTCTGCAAAAAAATATATTTCTATAACTAAAACTTCTAAAGCAACTGCCACCAGAGACCTGCAGCAACTTTTAGAACTGGGCGCATTGATTTTAAAAGGCGGAGGAAGAAGTACACATTACACAATCAATTTTTAATACTCTATTATTTGTACCATATCTTCCATAATTTGGTTAGAACTGGCGGTAGGCAAGCCGACGAATACAGAGCCCTTCAATTTTTATTGAGGGGCTTTTTTATGCTTCAATTTTCTTTCAAATTAAAATATGGATGTATCGTAGTCCGGTTATACTGCGTCCCGCTTTCGGGCGGGAAGGTCGCAAGTTCGAATCTTGCCATCCCGACGAATACAGAGCCCTTCAATTTTTATTGAGGGGCTTTTTTTATGCTTCAATTTTCTTTCAAATTAGTTTATGGATGTAGCGCAGTACTGTTAAACTGATGTTCCATCAACTTTGTTTTAAACTTTACCTGATTTTTAAATGGCACCTACTCTATAATAAATTTGTACCCCTTACCATGTACGTTAATAAATTTAATGGCGTTATCGTCGCTTAATTTCTTACGTAATTTAGACACCAATACATCTACATTTCTACTGATCACCACTATACCTTCGTCTTCCCAAATTTCTTTCATCAGTTTTTCCCTTTCTACGATTTGATTTATATTTTCTACAAATATTTTTAGTGCTTTTGTTTCTTTTTCCGAAAGCGCAATAGCTTTATGTTCAATTTTAAGCACATTATCAGCTGAATAAAATCTAAAGTTTCCTAAGGGTATATAATCATTATTATCGATGTTTGATGCGGCGGCTTCTTTTTTCCGAAAGGTATTGTTCAAATAAAAACCAACCAAACCCAAAGGAATGATCAACAGCAACAACCAAAATAAATTAAATTGATTTTGCTTCAACAAATCAATTTCAATAACATAACAACCCAACTCCAGGGTACGACCTCTGCAGGGTGTTAAGTCGCCTGTATGGCTATTTATTTCGAATGCAAGAACAGTTTCCTTTTGTTCACAATTCCTCAGACTCACTATATAGTCTTTTGCCAGGCCATTTTTTTGAAATGTCCGTTGAACTAAATTGATGAGTGAATCTGAAATAAAACCAAAGTCATTTTGAAAAGAAATCTGGTAAGTAGTTGATTTTATTTTTTTAACCGGCAGCACCCTGGATGTATCATCATTCGCCGAAAGCAACAGCTGATGTCCTATGTTACGTAATACCACTTCTATATGCTTCTCGGAAATTTCATCTTTTTTATTGATAAATGCAGCAGCAGCAATCAAAATAACAATTATCATGATTGAAGATCCGAACAGAATAAATCGCTTCATGTGTGCAAAATAATTGATTAAACCCCGGTTTTCGGCGGTTTTACAAACCTTTTACATATCGTTTACAATTTTTTACTAATAAACAGCTCCCGGATTGTTGACTCAAGATACCTTTATTGTACTATTTCAATAAATAAAGTATAGCCATGAATATTTTTAAACTTTCTTTTTTACTCCTTTTGCTATTCTTGTCCTGTAACCAGGCTTCGGAATTACCAAAGGCATCTCCGCTGCCGGATAGTCTGCAAAATAAAAAAATAGATAAGCCTGTTACTCCAATCACCGTTTTTAGATCTGCTGACAGCGGACAAACCTGGCAGGACATCAGTAAAGGGCTGCCCGAAAATTTGCGGAAAGATGGTATCCGTGGAGATAGCATCTTTGCAAATGACAAAGGGCTGTTTTTAAATATTGGAAGCGAACGCTACCACAGTACAGCAAATGCTACAGCTACTTTTTGGACCAAAGAGATTTCCCCTGACAAACATAGCAAGATTGCCCCCGGTAAGTCAGGGATATTTGCCTTCCCTTACTATGCTGTAAATTTAAAAACAACAAATGGAACGAGTATATGGTCGCCGATATTCGAAAATTTATATGAGCCAAGAATACGCAGCGTTTTTGAGACTGCCGGAGGGGCAATTTTCGTCGGAATAGACAGTGTTTTTTTTAAAACTGATGACAATGGAAAAACCTGGAAACAGGTCTATGCCGGAAGTCTGGTAGGGAATATGGCAGAATCGAATGGCGTACTGCTGGCGACCAGTAATAGAAAGATAATACGATCTACCGATAATGGCGATAACTGGGAGGTGGTGAAAACTGAAGTCGGTGTGGTTTGGGATGTAAAACCGATCAAGGGTGGATTTGCTGCTATCACTGCTGGTTCAGAGTCGGGTACCAGGAGTTTATGTACCTCCTACGACGCCGGTAAAACCTGGCAGCCCATTGATGCCGGCAACAAAGTTTTTATTGATTCAATATGGCGGACCTGGAATAATCGCCCTAGTGTAAAAACCTTCTATACTTCAATTACCCAGATTGGCGAAAACTTCATTGGCGTTCATCCTGACGGCATTTTCAAATCAACCGACAAGGGTAAAACATGGACATTATTACTTCCTTCTATAGACGGTAAGTTCTTCAATTTATTTGGTTCAGGAAAAGTAATTTATGCCGTACCAAGCAGTGGCGGATGTTGAAAAATTCCCGTTAACTTTTATCATGTAGCTGTAAGTTTCCTTTGGCGATGAATGTGGTTACTTAGACAAACGTTTGTTGATAACAAGAAAGAGATCAGGATTCCGCAAGTTTGCATCTTGCCATCCCGACGTTTTAATAGAATCCTGCCTTTAGCGTTTTTTTTGTTTTACAAACCACTACAAAAAATCTATACCTTCATAGTACTAAACTTCCTGTATGAGTATTCACATCAGCGCACAACCCGGCGAGATAGCAAAAATTGTATTGATGCCTGGCGATCCGTTACGAGCTAAATATATTGCCGAAAAATATTTGGAAGAGTATACTCTGGTAAGCAGTACGAGAAATATTTTCTTTTATACCGGTACCTACAAGGGAAAGCAAATTACTATTGGTGCCAGCGGTATGGGATGCCCTTCTATTGGTATTTATTCTTACGAATTATTTACCGGCTATGAGGTGGAATGTATCATCCGCATTGGCACCTGCGGTGCGTATACAACCGATTTAAAATTATTTGATCTGATCAATGTTGCCAATGCTGCAAGCGAATCTACTTTTGCCCAATATGCATGGGGTATTGAAGGCAATGCCATACCGCATCAGGGCAATGCATTTGATATTATTGCAGCTACTGCTACAGAAAAAAATATTGCTATCAAAAACTGCAATATTCATTCCAGCGATATTTTTTACAGAAAAGATATGGATGTGCCTGCGATAGCAGTGCAAAATAATTGTTTGGCTGTGGAAATGGAAGCTTTTGCTTTATTTGCCAATGCAAAACATTTGGGTAAAACTGCAGCCACCATACTTACTGTATCGGATATAATTCCAACACATGAAAAGATATCTGCTGATGAAAGAGAAACAGCCTTATTACCCATGATGGAACTGGCAATGGCAGTAGCAACAAAATTAGCATAACACTATTGCAATTGCTTTCCTGTAAAACCCAAAGGCAATAACATACCGGCATTGGCAATGATATACACTTCGCCGGTCATGCCCGAGAGAATGATCCGTATGGGATGCTCCACCATATTTTCGAATTCAATTAAACTTTGTCTGCACATACCGCAGGGTGAAATAGGAAGGGCGTTTTGGCCCTTTGCACTTTTATAGCTGATAGCCATTGTGGCAATGGGCACTTTGGGAAACAGGTTGGCTGCAGAGGACAGTAAAACCCTTTCGGCACAAATGCCTACCGGATAACTGGCGTTTTCCTGATTACTTCCAATAACAATATTGCCGTCTGTTAAAACTGCTGCTGCACCTACATTAAAGTTAGAGTAGGGTGCATATGCCAATGAAGTACTTTCTCTGGCTTTTAATAGCAAAGCTGCATCAGCTGCATTGAGTTCCTCAGCAGAGGTATACACTTCAAAATCAAACTCAAATTTTTTAGTAACCATAATAATTTTTTTAATAACCGGCTTTTGCTCCGCCAATAATTTCAATCGGATGCCAGGTGGTTTTAATTTCCTGAAAGTCCATGATCATATAGGGCGATTGTGCTTTTTCGGCAAACCAGTCAACAGTATCATACAATGTAATCCTCTTTACATTCAAAGATGCTTTTTCTTTTATCAGTTGCTGACCAGCTGCATCTTTTTCGCAATACACGGTCGCATTTACATCCATATGGTCGGCAAAAAACGACAACAGTTCACTTACTTTACCTGTAAGAATATTTACCACACCACCGGGTAAATCGGAGCTGTTCAATACTTCGGCAAATGTTACGGCGCATAATGGTTTTGTTGCCGATGCCAATATGATGCAAGTATTGCCTCCGGCAATGATGGGTGCAATTAAAGAAACCAATCCGATCAATGAATTGTTTTGCGGTGCAATAGCAGCCACTACTCCCGTTGGTTCAGTAACAGAGAAATTAAAATGCGGAGAAGCTACCGGATTAACGGCACTGAATACCTGCTGAAATTTATCGCACCAGCCGCTGTAATAAATCAACCTGTCGATTGCGAGGTTCACTTCTTTTTCTGCCTGTGCAGGGGTGGCATCCTGTTTTATTAATTCCTCAATGAACTGCCCTTTACGACCTTCCAGCATTTCTGCTATACGGTATAATATCTGGCCACGGTTAAAGGCAGCTCTTGAGCTCCATCCTCCAAATGCATTTCTTGCTGCCACTTCTGCATCCCTGAAATCTTTTCTGGAACACAGACATACATTGGCAAGCGCATTCCCTTTTTTATTTACCGGAACATAGTACCTGCCCGATTCGGTTCTGGGAAATTGTCCGCCGATATAAATTTTATAGGTCTTTAAAACTTCCAATCTTTTTTCTGTTGTCGCCATGGTCGTTGGTTTAATAAGTTGTATAGGTTTCATAGGTTTAAAAGGTTCTAAAGGTTTAATACGTTTAAGAGGTTCTATAGGTTTAAAAGGTTCTTTAGGTTCTAAAGGTTGCAAAGGTTTAAGAGGTTCTATAGGTTCTAAAGGTTTAAGAGGTTCTATGGGTTCTAAAGGTTTAATAGGTTTAAAAGGTGGTGTAACGTTTAGAACTTCTTAAACCTCTTCAACTTCTTAAACCTTTTCAACTTCTTCAACCTCTTAAACTAATTTTAAGTAAGGGGCCAGTCCATGCAATCCGCCTTCTCTTCCGTAGCCGCTCTCTTTATATCCGCCAAATGGAGACGTGGGATCAAATTTATTATAGGTATTCGCCCAAATTACACCTGCTTTTAATTTAGTGGTCATGTTAAATATTTTAGATCCTTTATCTGTCCATACACCTGCAGATAAACCGAATGGGGTATTATTAGCTTTCTCAATTACTTCATCTTCGGTACGGAAACTTTGTATGGTTAAAACCGGACCAAAAATTTCTTCCTGTGCAATGCGATTGCTCTGTGCCACATTGGTAAAAATAGTAGGCCTGCAAAAGAATCCTTTTTTAGGTAAGGCACCACTGCTTTGATACATGTCGGCACCTTCTTTTTGTCCGATGCTGATATATTTATTAATCACATCCAGTTGTTGTTTGGAATTGATGGCGCCGATATCGGTATTCTTATCTAAAGGATCACCTACGATAAGTGTTTCCATCCGGTCTTTTAATTTTTGTACCACTGTTTTTAATACCGATTCCTGTACATATAATCTTGAACCTGCACAGCAAACATGACCCTGATTAAAGAAGATGCCGTTGATAACGCCTTCCACTGCCTGATCTAAAGGAGCATCTTCAAAAATGATATTGGCTGCTTTGCCGCCTAATTCCAGTGTGGCTCTTTTATTGGTTCCTGCAATGGCACGCTGAATAATTTTTCCTACATCAGTAGAGCCGGTGAAGGCAATTTTATTGATATCGGGATGATTGACCAATGCAGCCCCTGTTGCGCCGGCACCTGTAATGATGTTCACCACGCCGGGAGGAAGATCAGCTTCCTGGATGATCTCTGCTAATTTAAGTGCTGTTAGTGGCGTAGTTTCAGCGGGTTTTAATACCACAGTATTTCCTGTTGCTAATGCCGGTGCAATTTTCCATGCGGCCATCAGTAAAGGGAAATTCCATGGGATGATTTGTCCGGCTACGCCCAAGGGTAGTGCCTGCCTGTTAGGGAATGCATATTCTAATTTATCGGCCCAGCCGGCATAATAAAAAAAGTGATTGGCCGCAGTGGGTACATCAAAATCACGACTTTCGCGAATGGGCTTACCGCCATCCAGCGTTTCAATTATGGCAAACTCTCTCGCTTTTTCCTGCACCATTCTGGCAATACGGTAAATATATTTTGCCCTTTCTTTTGGTGCAGTTTTCTTCCAGCTTTTTTCGTAGGCATTTCTTGCAGCTACAACGGCTTTATTTACATCAGCGGCGTTTGCAGCAGCTACGGAAGCTAATTTTTCTTCTGTAGAAGGGTTAATGGTATCGAAATATTTTTTGGTAGAGGGCTTTTCAAATTTGCCGTTAATGAAAAGATCATATTGCGAATTTATTTTTGCAGCGCTCTTACTTTCGGGAGCAGGTGCAAAATTTCTTGCACTGTCAAACTTTAGCTTAATTGTATTATTCCTAGTTGCCATTTTTATGGTTTAAAAAGTTCTAAAGGTTTAAAAGGTTATAAAGGTTCTATAGGTTTAAGAGGTTCTAAAGGTTGAAAAGGTTTAAGAAGTTTAAGAGGTTGGGGGCTCTGTAAACGCTATTGACTTTTTAACTTTTGAATTTTCTCTTTCTTTATACTTTATTCCTTTTATTTCTGAATTAATTAAATACGTTATTAGTTTTTGAATCAGGCTGTTTATTTTCATTGCATGAGTACTAAACAACTCAAATTCCTTTTCTGTTATATAAGTCCTGTCCAGTGCCCGGTATAACTGCGACCGTAACTCACCACAAGACGCTTTTGCGATGTATAAGAACTGCACAAATTCTTTATTGCCGCCTAAATCCTTCTGCAATATTATCCATTATTGACCCTGCAGATCCTTCTATTTGTCCAATCAACCGGAAATTCTTTTTAAATCTTTCCTCATCTATCAGCTTCACCATATTTTTATTCAACACTCTGGCTTCCTTCCACGAAATAATATCTTCAAATTTTGAAAAGCTTGACATGGGGTACGATTTATGTTATTAATTTAGGTTCTAAAGGTTGCAAAGGTTAGGTAGGTTACAAAGGTTTAAAAGGTTTAAGAGGTTCTAAAGGTTACAAAGGTTTCAAAGGTTTAAGAGGTTCTATAGGTTGAAAAGGTTCATAACCTCTTAAACTTCTTGAACCTTTAGAACCTCTTAAACCTCTTCAACTTCTTCAACCTCTTAAACTTCTTCAACTTCTCCAACCTCCCTCTAATCCAACGCAAAATAATCCGGGCTCTGATATACTCCGGTTTTCTGCTTCATCAGCTGCATTAAAATATCATTAGCCAGACTGCTGGCACCAAATCGAAACCATTCGTTACTCATCCATGCTTCGCCTAACACTTCGTTCAGCATTACCAAATAATGCAATGCCAGTTTAGACTTAGAAATGCCGCCGGCAGGTTTCATGGCAATACGCTTTCCTGTTTTATAATAAAAATCACGAATGGCTTCCAGCATTACTAATGTAACCGGCATAGTAGCAGCAGGTGAAATTTTTCCGGTAGAAGTTTTTATGAAATCAGCTCCTGCGTACATGGCTATATCACTGGCTCTTCTTACTTTATCATACGTACCCAGTTCCCCGGTTTCTAATATTACTTTTAATCTTGCCCCACCGCATGCTTCTTTAATAGCAGCAATTTCATCAAACACAAAATTGTATTCGCCCATATGAAATTTACCTCTGGAGATGACCATATCAATTTCATCAGCACCTTCATTTACTGCAAATTTGGTATCCCGCAGTTTTACATCTCTGGATGCTTGTCCGCTTGGAAATGCAGTAGCCACAGAGGCCACTTTAATACCCGAACCTTCCAATGCTTTTTTTGCCACCCTTACCATGGAAGGGTACACACATACTGCAGCAACGGTTGGTAAACCGGGATATACATCATGCAAATGCATGGCTTTATAACAAAGCTGTTTTACTTTTCCGTCAGTATCTTTTCCTTCTAAAGTGGTTAAGTCAATCATGTTAAGCGCCAGCTTCAATCCATTTAGCTTGGTTTCGTTTTTGATGCTGCGCTTGGTAAAACGGGCGGCCCTTTCTTCCACACCCACCTGATCGATATGCGGTGATAAAGAAAAATCAGGAATTAATTTTGTTGCAACCATTATGGTATTGATTTAAAATCAGCAATTATGTTGTAAGTACTTCCAGTGCAGCGGCAATTAATTTTTCTACTGCTGCATTGCCATCTTTTGAATATTGTTTTACTACGCGGTTGGCCACCACCACATTCACGCTGCAACAATTATGCCCCAGCAATTTACCCAGTCCGTAGATGGCAGAAGTTTCCATTTCAAAGTTAGTTATCTTATGGTTATGGTAGCTAAAATCAGTGAGTTTATTGATGAGTCCCGGACTGTTCAAAGGCAAACGAAGCATCCTTCCCTGCGGGCCATAAAAACCCGGACAGGTAACTGTAATACCTTTAAAAAAGGGTTCGGAAAATTTATTCAGTAGTGCATCACTTGCATTGCTGATATAAGGAATTGTGATGGCAGTATTTAAACCGGTTTGAGTAATGAAGGCCTCAATCATTTCATTTTCTTCTGCCGATTTGGTATACGCATAATAATTCATCAGGTTATCTAAACCCAGTCCATGTGTGGAAGCTACCAGACTGTCAACCGGAATATCAGCCTGTAAAGAACCCGAAGTGCCAAAGCGAATGATATTGAGTTTTGATAATGTTGATTTAATTGTTCTTGTTTCAAAATCAATATTGGCCAATGCATCCAGCTCATTCATGGCAATATCAATATTATCGGGACCAATACCCGTTGACAATACTGTTACTCTTTTTTTACCAACATAACCGGTATGAGTGATAAACTCGCGATGCTGCTGCTGCACTTCAACAGCATCAAAATGCCGACTCACTTTTTTTACCCTGTCGGGATCGCCCACTAAAATAATGGTATCAGCAATTTCTTCGGGCCGCAGGTCTAAATGATAGATGGCGCCCCTGTTATTGATGATGAGTTCAGATGCTTCAATGCTTTTCATAAAATTCATTTGTAATGCTGTTATGAAATTAGATTTTTTTTAGTTAGTGTACCATACTTTATTCTGTTGCTTAGTTATACCTTGCAGCCCAACAATACAATATGATACAATTAGCT
>JBAXET010000104.1:0-10435 GCA_037140275.1 Ferruginibacter sp.
AAATAATATATACCTGTTGATACCAATCCGATGCTTTTAACCATCGAATTAATGCCTTTTTGAAGTTGTATAGTCTCATTTAGGAAAACTCTGCCACTCATATCAAATAAAGTTAGATTTGCTTTTTGATTTCGAGAGCATGCAATAGTTATGGTTGCATTTTTTTTACCCACGGAAAGTTGTGCAGAACTAATGATCAGTATTTGGTCTTTCTTATTTAAAACTGTAACTGTATTGCTGTAATTAAATGAGTTGTCTTTATCTATCATTTTTATACGATAATAATTAATCCCCAATGCCGGCATTGTATCTATGAAACTGTAAGAAACATCAATTGGGCTATAACCAGTGGCATAAATTCTCCCAAGACTTATAAAATTTCTTCCATCAGTACTTCTTTCAATATTGAAGTGATCACTACTACTTCCTGCGGATATTTGCCATTGCAATAAATTTTTTTCATTATTTTGAGTTACTGAAAACTGCAAAAGTTTTATAGGAAGTATTGTATTTGATTGACTAGTACGGGAACAAATTGACGGATATCCTGGAATAGTATCTGTTGGAGAAAAATTTGCCCTAATCTTAAAAGCTCTGTTGAAGCTGCCTATGGCAGGATACCATGTGCCGCTAGTGATTGAAGTAAACTGTTGACTCATTAAAGACCATGACCCGGTTACTCGTTTATAAAATTTTAAAGACCCAGAGCCATTTAGATCTAAAGCAATCATAATTGTGTCGTTGACTTTAAAAGTATTAGCCGCATAATATGAACCGTTAAAGTATCCATTATGTCGCAATATTCCTGATTGGTCTAATGTATATCCATCATTCGTACTACCGGGATACATTGTTAAATCAGCTGAGGCATTAGCAATTCCAATATAGGTATCGGCCGAATAATAATCCAAAGAGTCTATGATGAAATACCAACAACTTTTGCCGTTATTTGTGTTTGGAGTTGCCCTTACTGTAGCTTCAGGATAAGTTGTTTTGTTTGTTCTCAACGCATTGCTGTCAATGGTTATACCTGGGCCGGCATTTGCAGCACTCCAACTGTTGCAAACTACTGGTGGAGCTGCGGATGTGCTATCTGTCCAATTAATATCTGGAGCATTACCGACGTAAGATAGACCCACATTTATTCCTGCATCTACTAATTGAGTTCCTGCAATCAATTTGTAATTAACGCCAAACGATGGATTAATATTTACATTATTTACGAATTTATAGTTTGTGGGCGCAATTGAATAAGATGGTGTATTGTTATTTCCACATCCATAAATAGAATTGTATTCTATATAAAGAGAATCTATAGCTACAGAGCCTTCACGTACTCTAATTGGAGCTCCAGAAGTACCTTTAAGTATATTATTTTTTAAAATAAAATTTTTTAAATTACCACCAGATGTTGTATTAGGTAACATGATACCATTGATAATTGGAGTTGCAGAGTTAGCAATAAAAGTGTTGTTGTATACATTTATTTTATTAAAACTAGTGTTTATACCAGAATATACAGCAAAGTCTAAGAAATAGCCTTCTGATCCTTCTCCTATGCTAACATTTGTAAAAAGGTTATTGCGAATGTTAACATTACTTATCACTGATCCTGGACGAGGAGTAAATAAAACCCCAATATTAAATTTGTCAAATGTATTTTTTTCAATAATAACACTATCATCGCTAAATTCTAAAGTTATTCCAGTTTGAATATGGGTATTGATGCTGTTACAAGAAAACGTATTGTCGTGACACCAAAGTGAATAGCCATATCCACCAACAAGAAATGATCCCCCAGTATTGAATCCAGTTGTTGAACTGTTGTTGAAATCTACACAACCATTTATCATAGTATTATTACTGATTTCCATTCCAGTGGAATTGAACATTTCAATAGCAAAATCCCAGTTCTGATCACCAAGAGTAAATGTTTGTAACCAGCATTGCAAGTAGTTGTTGTAAATTTTTGTTCCGATATTATAGCCGCCTTGCCAGTACTTAATGGGCCATCCATTGTTATAAGGAGTATTATTTTGTATAATACTATTGTGATGAATTAAGAAGTTTTTTTGCCCTCCAAATTGTAAAGCACCAAAACCTGTAGTAATACTAACATCCCAATTACCACAATTATACATAGAATTGTTGTAAAACTGATTACCTGTTGCATATGCTGATGGATAGCCGGGATCAAAATCATCTGTATTGTGTACGGCAAAAGTTACACCATGGATTTTTGCATTTACAAATGAGCAGTCATGAATTATAAAATTATTTCTTCCACCTATTCTTATTAATGCCCATACTGTATTAGTGCCATCAAATTTAATGTTCGAAATATGCTGATTCCCATTTGTACCTTCGGCACTTCTGCAGTTTATCATTTCTTCATAAGTATTAGTAACTGATGTCTTTATAATTGTATTGGTACTATCATCTCCCTCAATACTTACACCAGGCTTTAAAATACATTGAGCAGTTTCAAGATAGGTTCCAGCATTTACATGAATGATATCGCCTGATAATGCAACCGTTGAACTGGCTTTAAACAATGTTTTCCAGGGAGCGGCTTTTGAACCTGTTCCGGTAACATCATTTCCGGTAGTGCTGATATAAAAAATGGTGGCGTTTGCTGCTGCTGAAATGCAGCTAAGTGTAAAGGCTAATAATATAGCAGACACACTTTTCCTGATAGGAAAATAATTGGTTTTCATTTGGAGGATATTAGTTTTTTTGGATAATGGTGAGTATTACAGCATTGATGAATGCTTTAATACATAACAAAATTAAGTCAGCACAAAATCACAATATGTAGTACACTTTCTATTAGTGAATAGAAGAACAGACCTTATCTGTTCATTAAATAATTACAACAAAATTCTATGCAGATAGAAATTATCAACAGTATTACTGAAGGTTGAGCTGTTTGCGAGGTAGGAATTATAAGAGGGTAGTGGGTATTTAAATCAACTTAGTTTGCTTGATATTGCAGCTGATTTAATCAGAATAGTAATTGATTGGAGAATGCAATAAAATACCGTTCTGAAAATGATGATGTAATTCACTAGAAGGGTAGAGATTGGTTTTCATTGGATTTTTTTTAGTTTGATTTTAAAGCGGATTTTTCAGAATATAATTATGCAAAAACTATACCAATCCTTTATAAAGAGCATAAAATTGAATCAAAAAAAATACCTGTAAAAGTTTTTGTCTTATACAGGTAGTGAATGTCTTTTGTATGCTGTAAAATCAGTTTTTTTACTAAATAAAAAGTATTCAATTACTTCGTACTTATACTTATTTTACAAATTCTAATATTTTAAAAATATGATTTGATCCACATTATATTGAAAAATCAATGTTCAAACAATTTTGCAACACCAAATGCAGCCGCTGCAGCCATGGCTCCAATTAAAGTAACTCTTAATGCACCCCACCAGGGGTTAACACCGGTGATCTTACTTTTAAAGAATCCGAAAATAAAAAGGCAAACTAAGGTTGCAATTACGGAAATCTTCAACGCTTCATTGGAGTCTGTTATAAAGAAATAGGGAGAAAGCGGAATAATACCACCGGCGATATATGACAGGCCGATATTCAATGCACTTTTGGTTGCTCTTTTGGGATCGGGCTTATCAAGTCCCAGTTCGTATTTCATCATAAAATCAACCCAACGATCTTTGTCTTTTGAAATTTCTTCAGTGGCCTGGTCTTGCAATGCAGGACTTAAGCCAATATTTGCAAAAAACTCTTTTGTTTCTTCAATTTCGCGATGAGGCAAATTTTCTATTTCATTATATTCTCTTTTTTGTTCACTGGCATAATGATCCTGTTCTGTTTTACCAGCTAAATAACCGCCTAGGCCCATCGCAATACTTCCGGCGCATATTTCAGCAATGCCTGCTATTACAATGATATTGCTGCTTGCCACTGCACCACTTAAGCCTGCAGCTAAGGCAAAAGGAACGGTAAGCCCGTCACTCATTCCTATTACGATATCTGTTAATGCTTCAGAACTTTTTAAATGAGTTTCTATATGGTCGTGATGTAAATGCGTATCCATTGATCAATTAAATTTAGCAAAGTAATGAAGTTAATAATTTAGATACTTTAAAAGTACCAAAATTATTTGAATGCTTATAGTTGTAGCAAGCTCTGTTTAATTATTGCCACACATTCCAGTATCTGTTCTTTTGTAATTACCAATGGAGGAGCAAATCTGATTTTATCACCATGAGTAGGTTTTGCCAGTAAACCGTTTTCTTTTAGTGCAAGACAAAGATCCCATGCTGCATCAGGATTATGATGTTTAATTACAATGGCATTCAATAATCCCTTTCCTCTTACTGTTGCTATAAATGGGGAATTCAACTTTCGTAATTCTGTACGAAGTAAAGCACCAAGCGTTGCTGCATTTTCAGTCAGTAGCTCTTCATTTAAAACATCTAGCGCTGCAATAGCCACAGCACATGCCAATGGATTGCCGCCATAGGTACTGCCATGTTCTCCGGGTTTAATGGTCATCATTATTTCGTCATCACATAGTACTGCACTTACGGGCAAAATACCACCGCTTAATGCTTTCCCTAATATTAATATATCCGGACGAACATTTTCATGATCGCAGGCCAGCATTTTCCCGGTTCGGGCAAGGCCGGTTTGTATTTCATCTGCTACCATCAATACATTATAAGTGGTGCATAATTCTCTTACTTTACTGTAATAGCCTTCATCTGGCACCACAACTCCGGCTTCTCCCTGTATGGGCTCAAAAAGAAATGCTGCAGTATTGTTATCCTGCAAAGCATGCTCCAATGCAGCCAGGTCGTTAAAAGGAATTGCACTATAGCCGGGAATATAAGGACCGAAATTTTTTGTGGCACTAGGGTCGCTGCTGAATGAAATGACACCGGTTGTTCTGCCATGAAAGTTTCCTTCGCATACAATGATACGGGCCTTGTTCTCCTCTATGCCTTTAACCTGATAGGCCCATTTGCGGCTGAGTTTGATAGCTGTTTCTACAGCTTCCACACCGGTATTCATGGGTAGCACTTTATTATAGCCAAAATATTCGGTGATATATTTTTCATACTTACCCAGTAAGTCGCTGTGGAAAGCCCTTGATGTAAGCGTTAACTGTTGCGCCTGCTTTACCAAAGCGGCTACAATTTTTGGGTGACAATGTCCCTGATTAACTGCAGAATAACCGCTTAAAAAATCGTAATACCGTTTGCCATCCACATCATATAAAAAAACACCTTCGCCGCGATCCAGTACAACCGGCAGTGGATGATAATTGTGGGCACCATATTTTTCTTCCAGATCAATATATTGTTGTGAAGTAGCAGTAATGCCGATAGTTGTTTGCATGCCGTAAAAATTAAAGAGAATAAAAAATATTAAATAAAAGCACTGCGCTCCGGTCAGAGCGCAAAAAATAAACCTACCATCGATGATTGAGTAAATCGAGGTTGCTGCGTAAAAATGATGTTATGGTATACAGCTTGTTGATAGTGGTTAATTTGATGCAAGATAAAAAAAAATGCTGAACCAGACAAGTGCTGAATTAGGTTGAAATATTAGCTTGTCAATTTCACGAAGTAATTTTTATCTGTAAAGGAGTTAAGGGAGACCTCATTTTTAAATAGTCCGTATACAGTACTGCCGCTTCCACTCATGGCTGCATATTCGGCACCCAAATCATATAATTGCTGCTTAATGGTTTTGATGACCGGGTATTTTTCAAATACAGGTTTTTCAAAATCATTTTGCAAAGCATCTTTCCATTCAGCTACCGGTTGGGCAATAATTTTTGTAATGGATTGTACAGGTGGGGCAGGACTGAGCTGCGAAAAGGCCCATCCCGTGTTGACATGTATGCCCGGGTTTACGATGGCTATTTTATAGGCAGACAGGTTAATGTCAATTGCTTCCATTAACTCTCCGCGGCCGGTGGCATAACAGGCATTGTTCATTATGAAAAAAGGGCAATCGCTTCCCAGCTGCAGGGCATAGGCAACAAGTTGTTCAGCGGTTAAGCCAAGCTTAAATTGCCGGTTCAGTAAGGTTAATGTAAAAGCGCCATCCGCAGAGCCACCACCCAGCCCGGCTCCCATGGGAATGGCTTTATGCAGGTGCATTTGTATAGCTGGGAGTTGTGGAAAATCTTTTTTTAAAAGATGATATGCTTTTATACAGATATTTTCTTCTTCTTTTCCGTCAACAGTAAGTCCGCTGGAGGTAAATGTTATTGCCGGATGGTTATTATGTGCCGGAAGAATTTCCAGTGCATCTTTAATTGCAACAGGATAAAAAACAGTTTCTATATTATGAAAACCATCGGCTCTTTTACTGCAGATATGTAAGCCAAGATTGATTTTGCAGTTGGGGAAAACGAGCATTCTTAAAATGAATAATTAACAATTAACAATTAACAATTAATAATTATTAATTGCTTTTATCCTCCTTTTCTTGTTTTGATTTCGTCCCTGATAGCAATTGCTCTTATGTAATCTTCATGATCCAGCACTTCCGCCAGTAAAGCATTAAGTTCTTCAAGTGTCATATTCTTAAGGTCATCGCCACCGGAAGGTTCGTTACTGCTGACCTGTTGTACTTTCTTCTTTTTGCCATCATCTTCCATTAAAATTCCCGCCTGTTCTAAAATGTTATCATAGGTATAAACCGGGCAACCAAAACGTACCGCTAATGCTAATGCATCAGAAGTGCGGGAGTCAATTTCAACAGTATCATTAGCCGAACTGCAAACGAGTTTGCTGTAAAAAATACCCTCCTGTAAATCATTGATCACAATCTCATGCAACTCTACATTAAAAGCCGTCATAAAATTTTTCATCAGGTCGTGGGTAAGAGGACGACTGGGGCTCATTCGTTCTAAAGCTACTGCTATTGCCTGTGCTTCAAATCCACCAATTACAATGGGAAGGCGGCGTAATCCGTTCACTTCGCCTAAAACCACCGCATAAGAATGGGTTTGTGTGATACTATGCGATAAGGCTACTATTTCCAGTTCAATTTTCTTCATATAATTATACCACGAAATTAAGGATTTGCTAAAACAAATAATGCTTTTCTTCTTACTGCGACTGATATACAAAAATAAAGCCTTCCATCGTTTTGGAAGGCTTTTCTGTAAATTGTCAGCAGATTAAGCGTTTTTTAATTTCTTAACTGCATCAATTATTTTTGGCATTACTTCAAATGCATCGCCCACTATACCATAATCAGCAGCTTTAAAGAATGGCGCTTCCGGATCTTTATTGATTACCACTATCACCTTACTGCGGTTAACACCTGCAAGGTGCTGTATAGCACCTGAGATGCCTACAGCTATATATAAATTGGGTGCAATAGCCAGTCCTGTTTGTCCAACATGCTCATGATGCGGCCGCCAGTTGATATCCGCCACTGGCCTGCTGCAGGCCGTAGCGGCACCTAATAATTTTGCCAAGTCAGTGATCATGCCCCAGTTTTCGGGCCCTTTTAAACCACGTCCGCCGCTTACTACAATATCTGCTTCACCAAGAGGTACCTCGCCCGTTACCAGATCGGTATGGGTTACACTAACTTTTGCAGCAGGGATGCTTACACTAAACGGCACTACTTCTGCAGTACCAACTGTAGTGACTACATTGAATGAATTAGGATTTAAGGCAATGATCTTTTTAGCAGTACAGATGCTGATATTGGCGAAGGCTTTGCCGCTAAATACGGTCTTCTTTACCACAAAACCATTACTTGTGTCGGGTAATGCTACTGCACCGGAAACCAGACCGGCTTTTAGCAATACACTTAATCTTGGTGCTACTGCTTTGGCTGTAGTATTGTTGCTGAAAATAATTATAGTTGCATTGGCCGCAGCCTGCGCTATAATTTTAGTGTATACCTGTGCATCAAAATTATTGAGTACTGCATCCGCAACGGTGTGTACTTTCTTGATACCATAGTTACCCAATGTCGTAATATCATCAGTAACAGTGCCCAGCAGGATGGCTTCAGCATCCGTTCCTGTTAACTCTGCAATTTTAGCTGCATAACTGGCTGCTTCAAAAGAAGCTTTTTTTATGTGTCCCTGCGATTGATCTATATAAACTAAAACCATAAATTATGTTTAAGTAATGAATAAATTATTAATTAATAATTGTTAATTATTAATTGAACTAAAATGCTTTTGCTTCTTCATGTAACAGTCTTACCAGTTCTTCAGGTGTATCGGCACTAACCAGTTTAACGCCTGCTTTGGCATGAGGCAAATCAAAAGAAGCTACAGAAGTGTAAGACTCAGCCGAAACAGGTTCTACCACTTTCAGCGGTTTGCTTCTTGCACCCATAATGCCTTTCATATTGGGAATACGTTGCTCGGCCATACCTTTCTGACAACTTACTGTAACTGGTAAGGCAACTCTGTCGGTTTCTTCACCGCCATCAATTTCCCGTACCACAACAGCTGTAGTGCCTTCTAAAGTGAATTTTATGGCATGAGAGATATAGGGCATATCCATTAATTCGGCCACCATACCACCAATGGATGAACCATTATAATCAATAGTCTCTTTACCGGTGAATATCAGGTCGTAGCCGCCCTGTTTGGCCACTTCTGCAATTTGCGAAGCGATATAAAAACTGTCATGACTATCGGCATTCACTCTGATGGCTTCATCGCCACCCAATGCTAATGCTTTGCGAATTATAGGTTCGGTATCGGCAGTGCCAACAGTAACCAGATGAATAGTAGTGGCAGGATCGGCTTCTTTTAATTCGATAGCCCTTACCAAAGCATACCATTCGTCGTAGGGATTGATGATCCATTGAACACCATCGGCAGCAAATTTCGTATTGTTATCAGCGAAGGCTATTTTTGCCGTTGTATCAGGCGTTTTGGAAATGCAAACAAGTATTTTCATCGTTAAATCAGTTTTTGCCTTACTAAATGAGTAAGCCGGTTAATTGGTTGTTTATGCAACTATTTACAAAGATAAGAGAAGAGAATTAAAAAGTAAAAAATTAAAATATAAAATGTGAGCAGGATAGAAAAGCTTTTGGAATTCATGAAAACATCTGATAAAGATAGTTTTTTGCAGCATGCACTGGCATTAGAGTATATTAAAATTGGGAATGATGAAGAGGCCCGCAAACTGTTCAACGATATATTACTGCGAGAACCAACCTATGTGGGTTCTTATTATCATTTGGGTAAATTATTAGAGCGGGCAGGTGATTTTGACAGAGCTATAAGAGTATATAACAGAGGCATGGAAGAAGCCAGAAGGGCAGGCGATAACCATGCGTACAATGAACTGATGGGAGCCAAGGAGGATATTGAGGAGTAGGAAGGTTGGTAGATTATGGTTTGTAGTTTGGGGTTGGTGGTTTTGCAGGGTATTATTATCAGATGCTTTAGTATGGAATGGATCAATTTGAATAATGAAGTATGAATCTTTTAAAAGATTTTAAGGAGTATATAAAAAAAGAGCGCCTTTTTCAGCCAAAGGATAAACTGTTGCTTGCGGTAAGCGGTGGAGTAGATTCTGTGGTGCTGTGCGAACTATGCTATCAGGCTAAACTACCCTTTGCCATTGCCCATTGTAATTTTCAGTTAAGAGGGGCGGAAAGTGAAAGGGATGAGCAATTTGTTACTGCATTGGCAAAGAAATATGCTGCGGAACTGTTTTTGAACCGCTTTGATACCGAAAAATATGCAGCCGAAAATAAGCTGAGTATACAAGTGGCTGCAAGAAATTTAAGATATAATTGGTTTAATGAAATAATTGACAGTGATAGTTTTGTAGATAATATCGGTAATAAAAAAATAGGTAAAATTTTAACTGCTCACCATGCAGATGATAATGTGGAGACGCTGCTGATGAATTTTTTTAAAGGCACCGGTATTAATGGCATGAAGGGGATTTTGCCCAAACAAGGCAGGCTGATCAGACCATTGTTGTTTGCATATAAAAAAGATCTGGCTGAATTTGCTACTGCGAATGACTTGTCATTTGTTGAGGATTCTTCTAATATATCAGATAAGTATACGAGAAATTATTTTCGCAATCAATTGATTCCCATCATTCAACAAGTTTTTCCTAAAGTAACCGAAAATTTAAGGGATAACCTGGAGCGATTTAGGGAAATTGATATGATTTATTCAGAAGCTATTTTGCAGCATAAGGAAAAACTGCTGGTATATAAGGGGGAGGAAGTGCATATTCCGGTATTGAAATTAAAAGGTATGCGCCCTATTGCGACTGTTGTTTACGAGATTATTAAGGATTATAACTTCACTGCACACCAGGTTAATGATGTGATTGGCCTACTGGAAAGTGATTCCGGTAAGTATATTAATTCGTCAACACATAAGATATTTAAAAATCGCAATTGGTTGATTATTAATTTATTAAATAATTCTGTTGCA
>JBAXET010000105.1:0-10367 GCA_037140275.1 Ferruginibacter sp.
AGCTGGATAGAGCATCAGCCTTCTAAGCTGAGGGTCATTGGTTCGAATCCAATCCAGATCACAAAAAAAGGAAAAGAGTAAAATCTTTTCCTTTTTTGTTTTTAGTCGGAAAGCTATATGTATATTTTAACTTTTTCTGTACTGCTATTTTGATATGCTGCCAGTTTTATTTAGACGAAATAATCATAGCCAATCCCGCAATATACAGCACCAACATAATGTTCAATATTTTTTTTGTTCCTGCCGGTGCTCCATCAAACTCTTTCCATACATAAATACCCCATATTGCTGCTACAACAGTTGCTCCCTGTCCCAAACCATACGACACAGCAGGACCAGCCTTACCTGATGCAATAATACTTAATGACATTCCTATACACCAGATTACACCGCCCAATACACCCACTAAATGATCTTTTAATGTACCATTGAAATACGCTTTAAATGAAAGTGAGGGGCCTGTAAAAGGGCGCTTCATCTGCAGCGTATTAAAAACCACACTGCTTACCACAATACCAATGGCAAAAAATACCAGTGCAGTATACGGCGTAAGTTTTCCAGCTTCGGGAATATTAAAATTGCCTACCATTGAATCTGCTACATATTTATAAAACAATCCCATTAAACATCCGCTTACTACAGATAGTATCAATCCCTTTTTAGAAACACCTGCAGTGGAATTGGTTTGTAGTTTTTGATAGGCCCTTGCATTAAGTATAATTGCAATGGCCACTAATGCAACACCTCCAAATATTAATATTGGATTTCCCTGCGGGTTAGCAATATAATTTACAATAACTCCCAACACTAACGCAATTCCAATGCCTACCGGAAAAGCAACAGACATCCCTGCAATGCCAATAGCCGCTACCAATAAAATATTAGCCAGATTAAAAACCACCCCACCAATAAAAGCTGAAAACATATTTCCATCATCAGCCTGTTTTACATCTGCCATAAAAGCCCTTCCTTCGCTGCCGGTACTGCCTAAAGTAAATGCCAGTAATAATGTGGTGAGCAATATTCCAAAACCATAATCCCAGTACAACAATTCAAAACGCCATGTTTTGGTGGTGAGTTTTGTAGTATTTGCCCATGAGCCCCAGCAAAGCATGGTAACAACACAAAGCAAAATGGCTACTCCGTAATTTTCTACAATAAACATAAAGCAAGTTTTAGTGTGATATTAAATTATGATTCCAGTTCATTTCTATATGGCACCGATGCCTGTGCGCCCATTCTTGTTACAGAAATGGATGCCGCCTGTACTGCAAATTGGATGGCTTTTTCCCATTCCATATTTTCTGTTAGTGCTACTGCAATTGCGCCACTGAATGTATCGCCTGCAGCAGTGGTATCCATTGCTTTTACTACCGGAGCCGGAACAGTAAATTTCTGCTCCTTATTTTGAAAGTAAGCACCCTGTTTGCCTAAAGTGATGATTACATTTTGCACCCCTTTATTTAAAAATATATCCGCAGCCTGTGATGCAGCAAATTCATTATCTACTTTTATACCGGTAAGCAATGCAGCTTCAGTTTCATTAGGAGTGATAAGGAATAAGCCATTTAATAAATCATCATCCAGTTGTTGTGCCGGAGCAGGATTAATAATTATTTTTTGCTGATTGGTTTTTGCAATTTTTGCGACAGCGGCAATGGTTTGTAAAGGAATTTCCAGTTGCATTAAAATAATTGCTGCAGCAGAAAGCTCCTGCACCATTTCAATATCTGCAGGTAATAAATTTGCGTTTGCGCCCGGAGCCACCACTATACAATTTTCCCCTTCTTCATTTACCATTATTAATGCTGTGCCTGATGGTTCATTTGCATCAACAAAAACATAAGCCGTATTGATATTTTCTTTTTGTAAACCATTGATGGTTGCTGTTCCAAAAATATCATTGCCTACTTTTGCCACCAGTGTTACAGCTGCACCAAGCCTTGCAGCAGCCACAGCCTGATTTGCCCCTTTACCTCCGGGATTCATAAAAAATGTACCGCCTAAAATAGTTTCTCCGGGCAGGGGTAATGTTTTTGATTTTACCACCATATCGGTATTGGCACTGCCAATAACAATTATTTTTTTTGTACCCATATCCAATTATTTTACAAGGTTATATTTTAATGCAAACCAATCCAGCTGAACCTTTCCGGTTATTACTTTTATTTGTACAGTATTGGCTCCTTTTTTAAACTGATGCATCCCCGCCATCAAATCGTTCCAAACTGCTGAAGTAATGTTGACCAACAGTTTTTTTCCATTAATTACAATCTCCATTGTGGCCGGAGCAGCAGAAGATGCCCTGATAACCAGTTCGTATTTTTTTGTATCTGCACTTTCAAAATTATGCTCACCCATTCGTCAGTATTAAGTTATACTAATTGTTCCGAAGAAAGCCTCGTTTCATTTTTACTGTCTAACTTAATTTGTACCGGTTCATTTCTTCGGTAATAAGCCGATTTAGTTGCAGTATCTGTAACATAATAAGAATGCATATCCTAATAAAGCGATCTGTTTTATATCTGCTTCGGTGATATAATTTTGCGGTAGGTTTTCCAAAAAAGTGCAGCCTTATCATTACCAATCAAATCAGCCACTACTTTTTCTATTTTGCGCGGACGATCACCTGCAGCACCAAGCTTCCACATATACCCTTCGGGCAATAACCAGTTTCCCAAACCAACCCCTTTTATATATATTTTAGTACCTGACTGATTCACTATATCATGCCCTGCAGTATGTAAAAAACTCAATGATTTGTTTTGCTTAGGTTAAGCGTACAAAAAATAATTACAGGCAACAGCTACTACCAATATACAATATCTTTTCATTGTGTTATTTTTTTATAGTAACAGGTAGCCATACCCTCATATCCCCTCCCGTTTGGCTGGCATCTGCAAAAGGCACCAAAATCAATTGTTCACTGCTCTTACTAATTCCGCCGGAATACACTTGTGTACCAATCCAATTAGCAGGTAATTTTTTAGCAGCAGTATTAATCTTTCCAGCATTCAGTCCAATTTCTGCATTGGCATTTGAAATCAATTCATTTATCTGTGTTGTATTTAAACTTTTATCAACTGCAAGTATTTGCGGTCCTCTTTGTAAAGCCCATTGCCCAGGATAAGAGATTCCTCCTGCAATTGCTTTAACAGGCATATCAAAATGAATACTCACTTTGTCGCCGGACTTCCACATTCTTTTTATAGTAATTATTTGATTGCCTGCAGCCTTATACACTGTGGCTCCAACTGTTGCAGTATAATTAGAACACCATTCCGGCACCCGGAATGACACCGGAAAACTGGCGGCTTTATCAGGTGAAACAGCCAATACCATATCCCCGCTTTCGGGGAAATTCCCTGTGAGTGTAAATACAACATCAGTAAGTTCATTACCCGCAGTGCTGATTTTTTGTTGATATACTGCTGGTTCATAAAATAATACTGTTGCAGTTGTATTAATTTTTCCAAATGTAAAATTGGGCACCAATGCTATTCCTCTGGGTACGCTCGACTGGCAGCAGGTGATAAAACAGGTATAGGGTTTTTTATCCATCAGGGGCGTATAATAACTTACACATCCTGTTGCAGGATTTTCGGCTGCCAGCAAGTGATTGTATACGGATTTTTCCAGCTGATTCAAATATTTGATATCGCCGGTAATGGCAAATAAATTTTGATTCAGCTGAATCCAGGTGGTGGTAACACAACCTTCTCCCATATTATCAGCACTACCTGCAGGCAATATGCCATCTTCTTTAAAGTATTCATGTGAGCTGGTTGTACCGGTAATGTATAACCGGTGATTGGTCACATCCTGCCATGCAGCGATAACTGCATTTAAAAATTTGGGGTCGCCTGTAATTTCATATAATTTAATTAAGCCAACATAGTTGGATAACATTTCATAGGCTTTGCCATTACCCACTTTAGTTAGTTTCCCTGTAGCCAAAACAGCGCTGATAACATGCGGACCATTTGTTTGTTCCCATGCATCTAATATATAATAACAGAAATCGAGGTATTTTTTTTCTGCCGTGTACTGATACAATTTTACCATGGCATCAAGTACACTTGTTGCAGCCATGCCCATATGTTCTCCTGCTAAAATGATATCTTTTTGTCCGGCCCTTTTTCCAAAAGTATTGCATAACAAATCGCCCATTTTTTTACTGGCTTCTAAGGCAGGTGTATACCCTGTGGCAGCATAATAAGTGAGCAGGCCATGTAAATTATATTTATGGCTCCATACATCCCAGCTGGTCCAGTACTGATCGGGTGTGTAGGTGCCCAGGTATCCATCCTCCAGTTGTGTGTTGATGAGTTCGTACATCATCCTGTCCATTTGCTTTTTTAATGCGGGATCTTTTGTTAGCTTCCACACGTTTACAGCGGTTTCCAAATATTTGCCCACGTGTTCGCCGGCCCAAGGATGAATGCCCGGCCGGTTCATATACGAACCCATTAAACCAAACTCATCTACATTAAGTAAGCGCTGCTGCAGGTTTTGTGTAAAGCGGGTATTCAAATACCCATTGAAATGCTGGTCATTAAAAGCAGGTGCAGTAAAGCGTTCCACTATTTTATTTTTAACCAGCGGTTGTACTTCACCGGTATTAGGTATTACCAAATTACTGGTAGCAATATACAATTGTTCATTTTTTACAAACAAAGGACTGTTATTATCATTGATCTGATAGCCTGCATGAAATACGTTTTCACCGGATGCTCTAAAATCTGTAGATAGCACCACGGCCTCTGCAGCTTTTACTCCAGCTAACTGCACGGGCTTCGTTTCGGAAAATAGTATTTTGTTTCCTGCTTTATTAGTGATCCAGTATTTTACCGTTCCGTTAAAAGCCCGATCGACTGTATTGGTAAAAATTAATTTTGACTGAACCCCATTATTGGCTGTTGCAATAAACTCCTGCTTCACGGTTACTTCATCCGCCCAGCCCAATGGCTCAAAACGGTACGGCCCTTCCCACATACCCATTCCACCAATCAGATTGTACACTCTTACAGCAATCAGATTTTCTTTATCCCACTGAATATCCGCTTCGGGAATGATATACATCCTGGGTTTTTCCCATTGGGTAATATAGTTGGGAGGAAAGGAACCGGTTGCACCAATCTGTTTTCCATTAAAGAAGGCTTGATCTGCATCATCTATTTTACCCAGGTATAATTTGATTCCTTTTCCTTCAGCAGTTTTCATTGCGGAAGGGATTACAATTCGTATTCTGTACCAGGCATAGGAAGAATCTTTTTGGTACCCTTTTCCCAGTTGCTGCATTGTCCAGTCATTGTCATTATAAGCCGGATTTGCCCATTCGGTATTATCGCCAAATTTAAATTTGGCTTCTTTAGGCAGATTAATGCTTTGTGCCAATACAAGCTGACAACTAAAAAAAAGCAGCACCGCAAAATGGATCTTACTCAGGAATATTTTTTTCATGCCGGCAGAATTTTAGAAGTTTAATTTTTCAATAGTATATTTTTCGTTGGCGGTACTATTTTTCCATTCGTCTGTTCGGAATGGAACAGCAGGAAAACCTTCTTTATTAAAAAGATTGCAATCCCCGGCATCGCCCACCCATCCAAAATGTACGGCAAGCGGATCGGATACATCTTCGCTGTAAACAACTACAGTATTGCCATTAATAAAGGCTCTGGCATAATGGAATACCTGATCTTTACCCGCAATTTCAAATCCTTTGATATAGCCATATTTATCAGGAGTAAATAAACCGCTGCCCATATTGGTGAAAGAAAGAACGATTTGATTTCCTTTTATCTGCATGGATTGATACACAGGGCCATTGCTTACAATCTGTTTACCATACAAATCATGTAATGCAATTGCGGCCAGTCTTTTTCCAACGTCTTGTTTATTGGTGGGATGAATATCTTTTGGATTTATGACAAGATCGGTAGTAACACACATGCCTGTATTAGGTAAGGACAAAGTTTTGGTTTGTGCTTCTCTTAACTCTGCCCAGCCACAACCTTCATTACTGTTGCCAGATGTATTAAATGTTGCCAATTGAACAAAATAAAAAGGCATTGCCGGATTATTCCATTTCTGTCGCCAGTCGTTTATTAATAAAGGAAAAGCTTTACGGTATTGATAAGCCCTGCCTGCATTAGATTCTCCCTGATACCATAACACCCCTTTAAAAGCAAATGGTATTAATGGATTGATCATCGCATTATAACATAAAGAAGGCAATGAATTTTCATTCGTGGTTTTTTTTATCGATTCCACCTGAAATTTCCATTCGCCGCTGAGTGGAATATTTTTTTCAGCAATACTTAATTTTAAATCTGCCGTTTCGCCGTAAATACCCCCACCGCCGCCATTATCAATCACTTTTACTGCAATACTATTTTTCCCTTCTTTTAATACCCCTGCAGGTATGGTATATATTCTTTTGGCATCCCACTGGCTGGTGCTGCCCACTTTAACGCCGTTTACATAAGTAATATCATCATCATCAATTTTTGCCAGTTCCAGAACAGCGGCTTTATTAATATCTGCCGCTGATAATACAATTGTTTTTCTTAACCAAACCACACCATCCAGTTCCCCAATAGTTTGCTGTTCCCAAAGCTGTGGTACATTTAACACCGGCCAGCCGGAATCATCAAAGGAAGCATCTTTGAATAAGGCAGGATGCATATTACTAAATGTTGTTCCCTGCAAAACTTCTATTCTTAATTCACTGCTTTTAACTTTAATTTTAGACAATGAATCTAAATTAAGCCTGGGCATTCCGGCTATCATTTCTTTAAACTCATCGCTGCTTTCAAATGCCTCACGGCTTATCCATGTTTCAATATTGGTTCCTCCCCAGCAATCATTGATTATTCCAATTGGAATTTTGGTTTGCTCATACACCTGCTTTGCAAAAAAATAGGCCACTCCTGAAAATGCTGCCACTGTTGTGGAATCGCAAACTTGCCATCCACCGGCTTCAAGAGCTGTCTGTGGCAATGAACTTATACTATGAGGAATTTTGATATGCCGTATCTGCGGATACATGGCTGCGGCTATTTCGTTTTTGGCATTATTCGACTGCCCCACCGTCCACTCCATATTAGATTGCCCGCTGCATAACCATACATCACCCACCAGAATATTTTTTATTTGAATAGTATTGCTTGCTTTCACTGTTAATTCGTAGGGCCCTCCTTCAGGTTCAGCATCCAGCTTAACCATCCATTTTCCGTTTTTATCTGCTTTAACTGTTTTTACCTGTTTGTTAAACCGTATTTCAATTTTTTCATTAGCTGCACTCCTGCCCCAAACCGGTAACTGTACATTGCGTTGCAACACCATATTTTCAGAAAAAATTGGTGGCAATTCCACAGCAGCATTCAAACTTATGCCGATGCATAATAACAGCACTGAGAGCAAATAATACTTTTTCATTTTTTATTCAGATTAATTTGAGCAAAAACAGAGAAGTAACTGGCAAAATAATATTGAACATAGCGCAGCGTAATGAGAATAAAAAATATGAGATAATTTTTCTGCATAGCAATCAATTTAAAAGGCTTTCCCAGCAATATTTTTTATACGTCTATACAGCGGTAAATTAACAAAAAATATTGAAAATACTTTGCCCTGCTCTTTTGCTTAATAGTAAAAACGCTTTGCAGTATTTTATATCTTGCTTTGTTACTGTATACCTAAAAGTAAGATTAATAACAGTTGCCAAAATAATTGGAGCAATAAATATGAAAATGATTACTAAATAAAACTTCGTTATACTGTACCGAAATAAAGCTGCTCAACCCAGTTAACTACTACTGCTTCTAAAATTGCTCTGCATTCGCTCATATACAGTTTGAGATGATGCTAAAAAATATTGAATAAGAAAGACTAAAGTTTGAGTGTTCCTATCTATAGCCAAGTTCTATAATGAACAAGAAACAGGGAAAATAGAAGATAAGTAACGACCAGCATCCAGTATCCAGCAACAACGCAGCCTATCCTCCCAAAATAAATTCCTTTCTCGCAGCATTAAATGCATCTATCAAAATTCCATCTTCCAAACAAAGCGCTCTATGCAGCACATCAGGCTCAACAAAATATCAGTTGCAGGATTGCAAAATCTGGCTTTTACCATTGATTGTCAATTCAAATACACCACTCACTACCAATGCACCCTGAAAATGGAAATGATGATGCAGCGCACCCCCCGCCTTTAGTGAATTTAAATTTCACCATCATTAAATCATTATTATATCCCATTACCTGACGCATTACACCGCCGTCCAAATCTTCCCATGGCAATGCATCAGTCATTAAAAAACTATTCATTATGGTTCAATTAAATTATCGTGGTTTATTTACAGAATCTTTTACAGCAATAATACTTGCTGCCGGAGTAAGCATGGGTGCTCCGTTAACCACTACATTATCAAATTTTAATCCTGTAAGTTTAGATAATTCAAAAGCGGAGGATTTCAACTGCAGTACGGCATCTTTAAGCAATATATCTCCAAATGTTGTTTCGGGGTTACCGGTAATTTTTCCGAAAGCCCCCCCATTGCCTTTAATATTAATAACGCTGATATTGCGCACAGAAGATTTAGGAGGCAGCTGACCTTTTAAATCGAAATACTGCGACCAGGGTGATATATTAAATATAACAGCCCCTCCGTCCATGGTGATATCTTTCAATACAATATTTTCATATTGCTGTGGTGTATCGGGTCGTAGTTTTAAACGCAGCACAGTCGGCTTATGCGTTATGCACCGCTCTACTGTTACATCACGTACAATCGTAGCTTCACTGCCGCAGGTTACAATACCACCACCGGCTTCAAATTCGCAATCCACAATATGTATGCGCTCTACAGGAGGACTGTCTTTATCCAGTAAAGCAAATGGTCCTTTTGTTCCCTTTAATGCAATGCAATCGTCTCCCACAGAGAAAAAGCATTTGCTGATGGTGATATCCTGACAACAATCCACATCAATACCATCCGAGCTGGGCGCATTATTGGGCTTGGGTCCGTTCAATGCAGTGAAGCGGCAATTTTCTACAGTCAAATTTTTACAACGATACATATGCAAGTTCCAGAAGCCGGAGTTTTTATAATGAATGCCGCTGATTTTTACATCTGTACAGTTTTGTATAAAAGTCAACCTGGGCCTTTCTACATTTAGATTTGTGGTTTTAGGATTTGCATCACGTCTGCCATAAAATTCTTTCCAGAATGGTTCCCCACTACCATCCAGTGTACCCGGTCCTGTTATACGCAAATAATCCACACTATCGGCATTTAACAGGGCTGCAGGCCAGGGTTCAAAATGTCCTTCTATGCGGGTCATCATTTTAGGATACTGGCTGATATCTGTGGTACCTTTCAGCACACCCCCTTCCTCAATTTCCAGATTAACTCCCCGCTTTAAAAATATGGACCCACTTAAAAATTCCCCTTTGGGAATCACCACAGTACCACCGCCTTTTTGGGCACATTTGTCAATCACTACCTGTATGGCTTTTGTGTTCAGGGTTTTGCCATCTGCAACAGCACCATAGTCAGCAATATTGTAGCGCTTTGGCTTGCCATTTGTGAGTCCGGCTTTTACCGGTGTATGAATAGAAACTATAATCAAGAATAACAAACAGCAGGTTCGTAAGAAAATATTCTTTCCCATTTTATAAGCGATTTAAATAGTTGAAATGAGCTGCAATATCTGTATTTAATAAGGACTAACTGACCTTAAGTGTACTGCTCCTGATACAGCAGGTATTTATTCAATTACAGCAGGCTCAGGATCCTTATATTGCTCTTTCAACGCCTTTAATTTTTCTTTCATTGCCACCTGTATTTTTTTATAGGCAGGTGTATCATACACATTATTCATTTCACTCTTATCTTTTAACAGGTCGTACAGCTCCCAATCTTTATTCTCGTAAAAATAAATCAGCTTATACCTTTCTGTGCGCACACCAATATGCTTAGCCACTTTATGCTCCAAATTTTCGTAAAAGTGATAATACAAGCCATCATGTAAATTACCTTTTTGTAAACCCTTCAATACCGGCACAATGCTTTTTCCCTGCATATCTGCGGGAACAGGCAGCCCCGCCATATCCAACAGGGTTTCAGCAAAATCAAGATTTTGCACCATACTTCCAGTGGTTGATTTTTTATTGGTAACACCCGGCCATTTTATGATCAGTGGTGTGCGGAAAGATTCCTCATACATCCATCTTTTATCAAACCAGCCATGTTCACCCAAATAAAAACCCTGATCAGAAGTATAAATGATAATAGTATTTTTACCCAGTCCGTTTGCTTTCAGATATTCCATTAAACGCCCCACATTATCATCCACAC
>JBAXET010000106.1:0-10321 GCA_037140275.1 Ferruginibacter sp.
GCATATTTATGCTGCACATTACCACCCGCATTTACTTTTGATGCAGCAGTGGTGGCATCACCAAAAAACACTTCATAATAAGAAGCACTTTCGCCGGCAGGATAAATGGTTACCATACCGGAATTATCCTGTGTAATGGTAAACATTGTTGTAAGTTTTGATGGTGTTGGCGCACTGTTCAGTAACGACACATCATCATAAGTTTGTTTTTTGCAGCTCAGCATACCTGTTAGCAGCAAAACCATCCCTAAAAAATATTTTAATGCTTTCATGATTTTAATTTTTATAATTAATAATGTAATTAGTAGCCGGGATTTTGAGAAAGCCCTGATCCGTCCACCTCACCCTGAGGAATTGGAAACAGTTCATTCTTGCCGGTTACAAATCCCAGCGGACCTAATACAGATGCTGCTTTTCCAGTTCTAACCAGGTCAAAGAAACGTTCTCCTTCCATAGCCAGTTCCAGTCTGCGTTCAGTTAAAATGGCATCATATAAATTAGTTCCGGTTGATGTAATATCATGTGCATTATCGCCAAAAGCACGACGACGAACCAGATTTAAATAGGTTTGTGCTTTGGTGTCATTAGGAGCAGTGGCTTTATTATTGGCTTCAGCTGCCATTAACAGTACATCTGCGTAACGGATGGTTCTGAAATTATTCAGGTAATTTAATTCAACCTGTCCTGATGTTTCGCCTTTACGTGGCAAAAACTTCTGATTATAATATCCGGTATTTTGATAAGGTGCAACCTGATAAGAAATATTTAATGCAGGGTTGGCCGTTTTGTAAGCTTCCACATCAAAAATAGTTCCTGCCTTTCTGGTATCCCCGGCAGCATATGCATCGGCCAGATTTTTAGTTGGCAAATTGGTGCTCCATCCTGGATTATATGGCATTGCACCAGTACCGGTTAGTCCTCTCACACCACATTGCTGTACGGAAAAATTCCCCTGCCCTCTTGTTACATGTCCCCAGTCGTAAGTGCCCGATCCGTTTGAATACTGAATTTCAAAAACAGATTCAGGACCATTTTCACCACTCTGTAAAAAGATACTACTGAAATTAGTTACCAGAGTAAATGCATTGGAGGTAATTACATTTTCCAAAACTGTTTTAGCTTCATCATATTTTTTCTGATACAGATATACCTTACCCAAAAGTGCTTGTGCAGCATATTTAGTTGCTCTTCCTTTGTCAGTTTGTACAGCAGGCAATACAGCTATAGCGCTGGTAAGATCCAACTCAATTTGCTTGTATACATCTGCTTTTGGAGATCTGGTTAGAGTTCTGTTTTCTGTCAAAGTCAAACGTTTATCAGTAAACAAAGGCACATCTCCATACATTTTTACCAATGTAAAATAGAAGTAAGCCCTTAAAAAAGATATTTCCCCGTACAGTGCATCTTTGCCAGCAAAATTTACTGTTTCTCCGGCAATGTTTTTTGCTTTGTACTGATACAGATAATTAGCCCTGTTAATCCCTTCATAACTTACCTGCCATAAGTCGGCAATAGTAGAGTTGATAGGATAATGAGTATACTTATCTATCTGTTGCAGGGAAAGCACATCTGATGCACTTTCACCTCCTGTAACTGAATTGTCTGATGCCATATCACCTACCGGAACAATTTGATTCAGCCATTGCATTGGCGAATACACACCTACTGCCATAGAGCGGTAGTCAGCTTCATTTTTCAAGTAATCCAATTCTGTTATAAGAAAGTCTTGGTGCGCATTGTAATCCACCCATTTTTTGCATGAGCTGATTGCAAGTATCAGCAGCACCACACTTAATATTTTTATACTTTTCATTTGATGTATTTTAATGGTAAGTTTTAAAATTTAATATCAAGACCTACTGCAAAAGTTCTTGCCTGAGGATAAGTACCTCTGTCTACTCCTGTATCCAGCAATCCACCTCCTGCTATTTCAGGATCAAAGCCATTATACGTTGTAAACGTAAACGGATTTTTTACCTGTGCATATACTCTTATACTTCTGAATACTTTTTTAATACTTGCTGAAGGAATATTATAACCTAATAAAAGATTTTTCACCTTTACAAAAGAGCCATCCGCAACATACCTGTCAGATACCCTGCTGTTATTATTGGCATCAACAAATGTATACCTCGGACTTTTTGCATCGTTAGTAGTATTAGCACCTGTCCACCTGCTTAACACGCCACGGTATTTGTTGGTGTAAGTATCATTTCTTTCAAAAGCCATATAAACATCATTACCTACAGAAGCATAAGTAAAGGCGCTGAAATCAAAATTCTTATAGGTCAAACCAAAACTCCATCCCATAGTAAACTTAGGGAAAGGGTTACCAATTTTTGTCTGGTCTTTACTGTCAATAACACCATCTCCGTTAATATCAACAAATTTGATATCGCCCGGTTTGGCACCATTTTGTGTTGGAGAACTTGCTATTTCAGCTGCTGTTTGAAATAAGCCATTGGTTTTATATCCATAATATGCAGCCGGTGTTTCGCCCGGAGCAAAAATGGTTACAGATTGTGACTGACCATTAAAATAACCGCCGCCAAAAATCCAAGCGCCATTATCGCCGGTTTTAGTTACAGTATTTTTTACAGTGGTAAATGTTACTGAGGTATTTAAATTGAGGTCTCTTATAACTTTGGTGTTAAATCCTAAAGTAATATCCACACCACTGCTTTTTGTGCTTCCTATATTGGCTGGTGGCGGAGGTATAGTTCCTAAGTAGGCAGATAAAGATGGCGTGAATAATAATCCATCCACTTTTTTAGTGAAGTAATCTGCTGAAATATTGAATTTGTTTTTATAGAAGGTAGCTTCAAAACCAACATTGCTTTGGATTTGTTTTTCCCAGCGTAATGAGTTGTTAGCCGCAGACGCAATGGTTGAACCTGGGTAAAATGTATTTCCAAAGGTGTAGCCAATACTGTTACCTGAACCATATAAGGAAGCCAGATAATCAGTTTGAATAGTTACCAGTACGCTTTTAGGGTTAATGCCATTATCACTACCCACAGAACCATAACTGCCTCTTAATTTTAAGAAGTTAATAAAATCAGAGTGAAAGAAATCTTCTTTGCTTACCACCCAGCCTAAAGAACCGGAAAAGAAATTGGCAAATTTATTATTTACACCAAAGGCATAAGAACCGTCGCGTCTTGCAGTAAATGATGCCAGATATTTATCACTGTAATCATAGTTAACACGGGCAAATCCTGATGCATGAGTGTTGGTGTATTGAAAATAATACCCGTTCAAACCATTGGTATTATTATTAGAGGTATTTCCTGTTGCAGCAGTAAAATCTGCAAATTCCCATGAATTATATGGTACATCCTGCCTGCTTGCGCCTGCAGTATTGCCCGATCCTTTTGCAAGGGTCATACCCACTGTAGTTTCAAAATTATTATTACCAACTTTAAAATTATAATTAGCAAATGCGTCAAAATTATAATTGGCATAAGTGGCCTTAGTATGAGAAACGCTGTTATGCAAACCCGGAATAGTTGAGCCATCAGCATTCAGTGTATTGCCGGTATTGTTTACACCCCAAAATACCAGTGGGTCAAAACCTTTGGCATTACCATCATACTTGGTATAGCCAAAACGGGTAGTCAATTTTAAGTTTTTAAATACTTCATATTGTAACTCAAACTTACCATACAATTTATGGCCAATATTGGTATTATAAGTGTTATCCAGTTTGGTAAGTGGATTGTAAATTTCTCTTGTAATTAAATTACTGTACCCATATTTACCAATAGCATTAGGATCGCTATTATTTATTGCTACTGTAGGATCGTAATTGATAGCACTACCTAAAATACTGTTGAATGCATTTTCTGCAACACTTCTTCCGTTAAAATTCAGATAAGTGGCATCAACAGTAAATTTCAGTTTTGATGTAAGATCAAAGCTAAGATTAGAAGTAAAGTTCAAACGGTTAAATCTTGATTTATCATAACCTCCGATGATACCGCCCTGTTGTAAATATCCGCCCGATAAAAAATAGGTCATTTTATCACTACCGCCTCTTGCCGAAATATTATGTGTTTGTAAAGGAGCATTAGAAAAAACCTGGTCTTGCCAGTTTGTACCAACTCCTAATTTAGACAGGTCAGGGAAAATAATATTGCCGCCTGATAAAGTACTTCCTTCATTCAGCATAGCGCCGTATTCAGTAGCATTTAATACAGGCAGTGTACGAATTACCTGCTGCACGCTATAACTGCTGTTAAGACTGATATCTGTTTTTTGATTTTTACGGCCTGTTTTTGTAGTAATCACAATTACACCATTACCACCTTTAACACCATAAATAGCTGTAGCCGCTGCATCTTTTAAAACAGATACGCTTTCAATTTCTGATGGGTTGATAGAATTCAGGTCATCGGTAGTTTGCTCAACACCATCAACAATAACGGTTGGCTTTCCAGACAGATCCGGAATACCTCTGATGAAAATTGTAGGACTTGCGCCGGGAGAGCCGCTTTGAATAATATTTACCCCCGAAACTGCTCCCTGAAGGGCTTCTTCCACCCTAACAGGATTTAATTTTTGAATATCCGCAGCTTTCACTGTAGAAATGGCACCCGATACTTTGGTTACCTTTTGCGTACCATAACCCACCACTACCACATCAGTTAATGTGGAAGTACTTTCTTCCATCAGGATTACAATACCAGTAAGAGTATTTCCTATACTGTACTCCACAGGCTTCATCCCTGTATAAGTAATTACCAGTACCGAACCTTTTTTGGGAACAGTTACAGAAAAACTACCATTTAAGTCAGTACTAACAGCCAGGTTAGTTCCTTTTACTGAAACGGTGGCACCGCTTAAAACTTCTGAAGTTGCTTTGCTGCTTACCTTACCAGATACCTGTAAGCCCTGCGCAAAAGCAATGTTGAAAAAGCTGCATGTGATAAATGCAACCTGCAATAGTGCAATTTTTAGTTTCATATACAATCGTTTTGGTTAATTAGATGTCTCTTTCTAGGCAGAAAAAGACAGTGTAAAACTATTCTTAGATTTCACTCTTACCTAATAATTACATACATCATTACTACATCAAAAAATTTAAAACATTGATTATCAATAATGTTCTACTACATCATTACTACATCAATCTTTTTTTTGTACTTTCACAAAGCCTAAGACTGCTATATGCGCTTCAAACTTCTTCTATTCATCGTATTTCCTATTTGGGGTTATTCCCAAAACACCATTGGACTACCCGATGTGATTAATTATTATAAGGGGAATTACAGTGCCGGACTTCAGAACTGGGATTTCAAACAAGACGATAATGGCATACTGTATATAGCTAACAATGAAGGCTTATTAAGTTTTGATGGCAGATACTGGAAACTTTATCCTTTACCCAATAAGACCATTGTTAGGTCGGTTGAAATTGCTGCAGACAATAAGATATATGCCGGCGGTCAGGATGAATTGGGTTATTATGCTCCCGGAAGCAATGGCAAATTGCAATACACTTCACTTACCAAATTTATTCCTCAAAAAGACAGGTCTTTTGGCGACGTTTGGGATATTGTGTCTTACCAGAAGGATGTATTTTTCAGAACCCCCAATAGAATTTTCAAGATCCGGAATGAGGCAGTTGAAGTGTTTTATGCTCCTTCGGAATGGTCGTTTATGGGCATATGCAATGGTATTATATATGCTCATGATTTTAGTGCCGGATTATTAAATTTTGAGAATAATGTTTGGATGCCATTAAAAGCGACCAATAAACTCCCTGTAAATGATCCGGTTACCTCTATTCTGCCTTTAACAAAAGACAGCACTCTGATTACGACATTAAAAAATGGTATTTTTATATTATCCGCTACGGGCTATACTAAAATGGAATCTGCAATATTGCAGAATATCCAAAATAAAAGAATCTACGCCGCAACCAAAATCAATACCGACCAGTTTGCACTGGCAACTAACAATGGCGGAGTTGATATCATTGATTCCAAAGGGCAGCTGATACAAAGCTTTTCTAAAACCGAAGGATTACAGAATAATAATGTGCTGAGTATTTTTTTAGACCGGCTAAATAATCTGTGGCTGGGACTGGATAATGGGATTGACTATGTGGCATATAACAGTGCAATAAAACATATCACCCCTAACTCACAGGATGGCTCGGGCTACACAGCTATTATTCATGACAATAATTTATATATAGGTACTTCTGGAGGACTTTTTAATGTTCCACTGCAAGTTGTAAAAGACCTTAGTTTTAGTAAAGGTATTTTTTCTGCTGTTAGCAATACGAGTGGGCAAACCTGGGGGCTTGCCGATATTAACGGGCAATTATTACTAGGCCACCACGATGGCACATTTGTAGTAAATAATAATGCGGCCCGAAATATTTATTCCGGCTTAGGCTTTTGGAATTTTACTCCAATGTCGGGCGTTTTTCCAACACCCAGAATTGTTGCTGGTAATTATAAAGGGTTAAGCTTTTTTAATTACAGCAATGAGAACTTTACAGCAGCAGAAAACATTCCCGGCTTTAATGAATCATCCCGGTTTGTTACAATTGATAAGAACGATAATATATGGGTATCGCACCCATACCGGGGAGTTTATAAAATTACAGCAACCCCACAAGGAAAATACACTTACGAACTCTTTACCAATAAAAATGGTTTGCCCTCTTCGCTCAATAATAATATTTATAAAATAAGGAACGAACTGGTTGTGACAACTGATAATGGCGTGTATGCTTATAATGAATCCAGTAACAATTTTGAGCCTGCTGAATTCTATAAAAAAATATTCGGGCAGCAAAGTCTGCGGTATTTAAAAGAAGATACCCAGGGAAATATCTGGTTCATTCACGAAAAAAATTTGGGAGTAGTTGATATGTCGGGTAAAGAACCTGCTATAATTTATCTGCCCGAATTGAATAATAAAATGCTGAGCGGATTTGAATTTATTTACCCGGTAAATGAAAATAATATTTTTTTAGGCGGAGAAAAAGGTTTTTATGATATCAATTTCGAAAAGTATAAAAAAAGTGTTCCTGTATTACAGGTACAAATGAGGGCAGTAAGAATTATTAACAGTAGCGACAGTTTATTATTTGGAGGTTATTTTGCTAACGTAAATGAAAAGCAAATGCAGGGAAACAATTCCATACCTGACATTGCCAATCAATGGAAAACCATTCATCTTGAATTTTCATCTCCCGTATTTGGCCAGCAAAGCAATCTGGAATACAGTTACCGTCTAAAAGGGTTTGATGATAACTGGGCTGCATGGTCAAATAAAACTGAAAAAGAATACACCAATCTTCCTGCAGGTACTTATGTATTTGAAATAAAAGCCCGCAACAATTTAGGCAACGAGTCTCAGCCGGTGTCGTATACTTTTAAAGTATTGCCACCATGGTATAAAACTACATGGGCATACCTTTTTTATTTTTTACTATGCTGTGTAGGCCTGTATTTTTTATATAAGTCGCAGGTTAAAAAATTCAATCTGCAGCAGGATAAATATGAGGAAGAACAAAAAAGATTGCGCTATCTGCACCAGTTAGAAATAGACAAAGCAGAAAATGAACTGGTGGCATTGCGTAATGAAAAACTGCAGGGCGAAATTGATTTTAAAAATTCTGAGTTGGCCACCACTGCCATGCACCTTGTTCAAAAAGGAGAGTTACTTACTAAAATAAAAGAAGAACTGAACCGCACCATGAAAGTAGTGGACAATGAAAAAGCAGCTGCGGAATTAAAAAAAATGATTAAAGTACTGAGCGAAGATGATAAGATGGATAAAGACTGGGAACATTTTGCACAGCATTTTGATAAAGTACATAGCGATTTTGTGGTAAGTCTGAAAGAAAAACACTCCACCATCACTCCCAACGAATTAAAGCTTTGTGCTTACTTGCGCATGAATTTATCTACCAAAGAAATTGCACAGCTGATGAATATTTCGGTACGTGGCATCGAGATAAGCCGTTACAGGTTACGCAAAAAATTAAATCTGGCTACCGAAACATCTTTGTTTGATTACCTGATGCAATTGAATGACAAAAACTAAGCAGGCTGATTATTTCACTTCCTGCATATCCACCAAACGTTTGTAAAATCCGTTGTGAGCAATCAGCTCATCATGTGTGCCGCGCTCAACAATTTCGCCTTTTTGTAATACAATAATCTCATTGGCATGACGAATTGTAGATAATCGGTGTGCAATTACAATACTGGTACGGTTGCTCATTAAATTATTAATGGCATCCTGCACCAGGCGTTCACTTTCGGTATCTAATGACGAAGTGGCTTCATCTAAAATTAATATCGGAGGATTTTTTAATACTGCTCTTGCAATAGTTAAACGCTGCCTTTCGCCACCGCTTAATTTACTGCCGCGGTCGCCAATATTGGTATTGTAGCCTTCTTCTTTATTGATGATATAATTATGTGCATTAGCCACTTTTGCCGCTTTTTCAATCGCATCCTGCGTAGCATTTTCAATACCCAGTGTAATATTGTTGGCTATAGTATCATTAAACAGAATGGGTTCCTGAGTAACAATACCCATCAGGCCCCTCAGCTGCTGCAGGGAATATTCTTTTATATTGATTCCGTCTATTAATAATTCGCCGGTACTTACATCATGAAATCTTGGTACCAGATCGGCCAGTGTGCTTTTGCCGGCACCACTGCTGCCCACCAAGGCTACTGTTTTACCCTTCTCCACTATTAAATTGATATTTTTTAATATCACCACATCATCATAAGCAAAGCCTACATTTTTAAATTCAATGGAATGAGTAAAATGGGTAATCGGCGTTGGTGTTGCCACTTCTTCCACAGTTACTGGGGCCTGTAATACTTCTTCAATTCTTGCAATAGCAGCGCTGCCTTTTTGCATATTGTAAAAAGAAGTGGATAATGATTTGGCTGGACTGATGATTTGAGTAAAAATCCCGATGTACATAATGAAACCTGTACCTGTTAAACTGCCTGCATGATTTCCTAAAACTAATTGGCCGCCAAAATAAAGAATGCCACATAGCACAAGCACTCCCATAAATTCTGATAATGGTGAAGCTAAGTCTCTCCGATATTGCATCCGGTTTTTAATATGAAATAGAGCCAGATTAGTATTAGAAAATTTATTACCAATAATTTTTTCAGCAGTAAAAGCTTTAATTACTCTTAATCCTGTGAGTGTTTCTTCCAATACAGATAAAGCCTCTCCCTGTTTTATTGCAGCGTCGTTAGATTGCTTTTTCAATGAGCGGCTTATGCGGCCAATAATAAAACCTGTTAGTGGTAAAAAAATTACAAGAAAGAAAGACAATTTAGGACTAATGAATATTAAGGTGCCCAGTAAAATAATAATGTATAATGGGTCTTTTATTAATCCTTCCACAGTACCTACAACTGAATTTTCAAGCTCTGCAACATCATTGGTCATTCGACTCATTATATCGCCTTTCCGCTGTTCTGTAAAATAGCCAATTGGCATGCGCAATATTTTTTGAAATAGCTCTTCTCTAAGTTTGTTCATTACACCATTGCGCATTGGAGCGAGGATATAATAAGACAGATAAGTAAAAAAATTTTTAAGAAACACAGCAATCAGCACCATTACACAAATCACCACTACCACATACATTTTATCATGTTCAATAGTCATTTGCTGCAGCTGAAAACTGATATAATCAATTACATCTGATGAGGTTTTGATATGTAATGGTTTAACTATAGTATTTTGCGCAGGAGGATCAAAAATGATCTTAATAAAAAAAGGTAATGTCCCAATAGACACTACAGAAAAAACAATCGACAGCAATATGAACAGAAAGTACAGTCCAATATTAGTTTTATATGCTTTAAGGTAGCTGAATAACCTTGAGTATTTCTTCATTGTGTTAAAAATCGTATCAAATAGCAGCAAAGTAACTAATTTTACAGCTATTAAAGCAATACATTATGTTAGAAGGTAAAAGACAGAAACAGGTTGCCGGCCTGCTGAACAAGGAGTTGTGTGATATTTTTCAGCGTATGGGTATCAGCATGATAGATGGCGGCATGGTATCCATTTCAGGCGTAAAGATTACGCCCGACCTTTACGAAGCCCGGGTATACCTTAGTTTTTTTAAAATACCCGACAGCGTGGCTACACTTAAAAAAATACAGGAAAGAAGCTGGGAAATAAAGAAAGAACTCACCACCAGAGTAAGACACCAGCTGCGCAGCATGCCCGTACTTACATTTTATATAGATGACACTTTGGATTATGTAGAAAAAATTGAAGAGTTGTTTAAAGAAATTAAAAAAGACGA
>JBAXET010000107.1:0-10198 GCA_037140275.1 Ferruginibacter sp.
ACATCAAAATCAAATTTGGGCATCGGGCATTGTAACTGCATTTTTATTTTTTCACTCATGATTTTATTTTAAGCTTCCACCACACTATCTGTATTGGCATAATGATAATACGCAGCACAGGCACCTTCACTGCTTACCATGGGTGCGCCCAACGGATGTTCGGGCCTGCACCTGCTGCCAAAATTGGGACATTGTTTGGGTTTTTTCAAACCTTTCATAATATCGCCGCTGATACAATCTTTATTCTCCTGTGCCAATGGAATATCAATATTAAACTTTAAACGGGCATTAAAATTTTTAAACCGCTCATTCACTTCATAACCGCTTTGCGGAATATTTCCAATGCCCCTCCATATACGATCACTTACTGCAAACACTTCATTAATGGTATTTTGTGCCAGCTTATTTCCTTCGCGTTGCACATAACGGGTATACTGATTCTCTACTTTATACTCGCCTTTTTCTAATTGCTGCACAGCCATTAAAATACCCTGCAACAGATCCACCGGTTCAAAACCTGTAATTACAATCGGACACTGGTATTTTTCTGCTACGGGATAGTATTCTTCCATTCCCATAATTGTACATACATGTCCTGCTGCTAAAAATGCATCGATTGTATTTTCATCATCCCCCAGTATAGCTTCCATAGCTGGCGGCACCAGTACATGCGATGCCAGTATGCTGTAATTATTCAACTGCAACTGATCGGCATGTACCACACTTAATGCATTGGCAGGTGCAGTAGTTTCAAAACCTACGGCAAAAAATACTACCTGCTTTTCAGGATTCTGCTGAGCTAATTGCACTGCTTCTAATGGAGAATATAAGATTCGTACATCGGCACCTGCTGCTTTTACTTCCAGTAAATTTTTTGTACTGCCGGGTACACGCAGCATATCTCCAAAGGAACAAAGAATAGTGTTAGGCTGTTCGGCCAGAAAAACTGCTTCATCTATCACGCTTACGCTGGTTACACAAACCGGACAGCCGGGCCCATGCACCATTGTAATTAAAGGAGGTAACATTTCTAAAATACCATTCTTCACCAAACTATGTGTTTGCCCCCCGCATATTTCCATCAGGGTCCATGGCTTTGTTGTAATGCGGTTGATCTCTTTAATCAGCTCTTCCACTAATTCGGGATCTCTGTATTCTGATAAATATTTCATCGTTCAATAGTTTGAATAAATGATGTATTACAATGTAGTAAATTTGTCCGGCTCTAATTCTTCCACTTCACCCATGGCTTTTAAATAACTGAATACTTTATGGGCTTCCTCCTCATCCACTTTACCAATTGCCACACCCACATGCACCAATACATAATCGCCCACTTCCACATCCGACAACATACATAAGTTCACTTCTTTTTGTATGCCTCCAAATGACACTTTACCTTTTCTGAATGCGATATCAACCGTGGGTTCGATTGAAATAATTTTTCCGGGAATAGCTAAACACATAAAATTAGTTTTATAATGAAATTGCTGTTTTTGAATATGAAAATGAGGAACGTTTTTTTAATTGCTGTTCCATCTGGTAACAGGCCAGTTGCCCAAATCCAATGCATTCGTCGTTGGGACTTAACTGCTGATGAAAAAACAATTGCTTTTTGGCTGCCATTTGTTCTATCACCAGATCAACCAATAAAGCGTTTTGAAATACACCGCCGCTGAATGCCAGTTTATCAATACCATACTGATCACTTACTTCGGCAATGGCTTTTGCGAGTGATTGAAATATTTTTCTGGCAATACAGGCAGTATCTTTTCCCTGCAGAATATCTTCTATAAATTCTTGTAGAAAAAAATCCCAGTACAACTCTCCTTCAAGTAAAGGCAATAAATAATACTCCTGGGTTTGATGACAAGCTCTTGCTAAAGCTTCCATTTGCATAGCCGCTTCGCCTTCATACCCATTATACATTCTTATACCCAGCATACAGGCCAGTCCGTCTAAAAATCTTCCCATGGAGCTGGTCATCAGCGGATGCTCCTGTTGCAACATTTTTTGATAATAGGCCCATTCTGTTTGAGAAAAATATTTTTGAATCATCAGCTGATGAGCAGGAAAATCTTTTAATAAACTTAAAGCAGATAACCGTGGTTCCTTGCTCATCTTATCACCCACTAATTGTGGAAAATATTTTAAATGTCCAATTCGGTTTACTTCCTGCTGCTGGTAAATAAATATTTCGCCACCCCATATGTGTCTGTCGGCTCCATAACCGGTGCCATCCCAAACATATCCCAATACCGGTTCTTCAATATTCAATAAATTATTTTCTGCCAATACAGCTCCCAAATGCGCCATATGGTGCTGCACTTCTGTAACAGTACCGGCATTGTTTTCTGCTGCATAGGCTTTGCCAAATTGAGATACTGTATATGCAGGATGCAGGTCAACCAATACTTTTTGAGGTTCGCATTGTAATAATTGTGTAAAATGCTGCAGTGTTTGCACATAACTTTCCTGCGATTCAATTGTACCCTGGTCGCCCAGGTACTGGCTGATGTACAAATTATTTTTATTCAATAAAGCAAAAGCACTTTTCAATTCTCCACCGGCTGCAAAAATGGTTTCATTGGCAATATGTTCAAAAGGCACAGGAAAATAATTAGGTGCCAGCCCCCTGCTTCTTCTTAAAATTATTTTTTGTCCTATCTCCGAAAACTGGATCACACTGTCGTCCTGAGGGGCAACAATCTCTCTGTCGTAGGTAAGAATTAAGTCTGCCACATCAAATAAATTTTCCAGCGCAGCCTCATCTTTATAAATGATGGGCGACCCGCTGATATTAGCACTGGTTGCAATCATTGGTCTTCCAACAGTATCAGCCAATAAACATAATAAAGGAGTGGAAGGCAGCATCACACCTATTTTATCCAAGCCCGGTGCAATTACATCTGTACAAATGTCATTTCCCGTTGTTATTTTTTTTCGGCACAATACAATGGGGGCTGCTTTAGATTGCAAGGCTTCAATTTCACATGGATACAGATGTACATCTGCTTCAGCCATTTCAATATTCTGGTATAATAATGCAAAGGGTTTTGCAGGCCGCAGCTTTCTTTCTCTTAAACTGAAAATAGTTTTTTCATTGGTAGCATCGCAGATCAGTAAATATCCACCCGTTCCTTTTACCGCCAATATTTTTCCTTTTTTAATCGCTGCTGCAATAACAGGAATGATCTCGCTTTCACTGCAATTCACTAATTTTTCTTTTGACTGATACAGATGCATTTGTATGGCACAACTGTTACAGGAATTGGTTTGACTGTAATGCCTGCGGTTGTTGATATCAGTGTACTCAGCAGAACAGCTTTCGCATATGGGCATTTCTGCCATTGTGGTATGCACTCTGTCGTATGGTAATACCTTAACAATAGAATATCTGGGTCCGCAATTTAAACAGGTAGTAAATGCATAGCCATATCTTTTATCAGCAGGATCACTGATCTCTTTTTTACATTCAGCACAAATGGCAATATCTGGAGCTAATAAAAGATCAGGCTCATTTTCAGTTGAACTGTTGCTGATAATAAAATCAGTAAACTCAATGTAATTGATTTCGCTGATTGTATGAGATGTTATAACAGCATTTACCGGTGCATGATTAATCAGCTGATGATAGAATTTTTTAACGGTATCTTCTTCGGAACTGATTTCAATATGCACACCATCATTGGTATTACTTACCCAACCTTTTATATTGAGAGATGCAGCAATGCGGCAAACAAAGGGACGAAAGCCTACTCCCTGCACCAGACCTTTTATATGAATATGGTAGGTATGATACATTGTTTTTTATAGGGATTTAGTTGCTGTATTATACTGTTTCAGGTACCAGTAATTTAGATTTTAACCAGTTGTACCAGTTCTGAAGTCCTTCGCCGGAAGTACAACTTACTTCAATGATCTGCAGTTTATGATTTACTTTAAGCGCATTGGCTTTTACTTTTTCAATATCAAAAGGTACATAAGGCAGCAGGTCTGTTTTATTAATCACACAAACGGTGGAAGAATGAAACATATCGGGATACTTCAACGGTTTATCATCGCCTTCAGTAACGCTGATGATGACCACTCTTTCTTTTTCACCCAAATCGAACATAGCCGGACAAACCAGATTTCCTACATTTTCAATAAACAATACAGAATTATCTTTCAGTTTCATTCCCTGCACTGCATGATATACCATATGTGAATCCAAATGACAACCTTTTCCTGTATTGATTTGAGTTACTTTAGTTCCTGTAGCATGAATACGGTCTGCATCATTGGAGGTTTGCTGATCGCCTTCAATAACTGCAAATTCTAATGCTCCCTTAAGATCAGTCAGCGTTCTTTCTAATAATGAAGTTTTTCCTGAGCCAGGGGAACTCACCAGGTTTAATGCAAAAATATTTTTAGCATCAAAATAACCACGGTTTCTTTCGGCCAGTAAATTATTTTGCTGCAGCACATCCTTCTCCACATCAATAATAGTTTTTTGATTGCCGTGCTGGTGTGCGTGTTCATGTAAGTGATCATGAGCTTGATCGCCATGATGATGAATAGTTGAACTGCTGCCCGAATCGCAGCCACAGGTTACACACATAAATTGGTATTTAATTATTTAAAGAAAGTGTTACTTAAGAAACCACCAGAGATTTAACTCTTAATTCTTTTCCCTGTGTGATATTTATTAGATGTCTGCCACAAGAAGGGCAGGCATCATAATAATTTTCAATAGCAAATATGGTATTACAATCAAGACATTCTGCCTTTGCCTCGATATGATTAATTTTTTTTATGGCATGTTCAAGTATAGTATCCCTAACAGCCTGTTGCCAGGCAAAATCCAGTGCATTGATCTCTATGCCGCTTAAACTTCCTATTTCCAGTTCAATTTCATCTATTGCTGTTACATTGGCCTTACTTGCCTGCTGTTGGGCAATATCAATAATGCTCATCACAATAGATAATTCGTGCATCACTTATTTTTTTACAGCCACTCTTCTTTTTTGTGTAAAAAACACAATGGAAAATATAACTGCCAATACACCCAGGCTTGCAAAAACATGAGCAGGTGCTGTGAAGTAATGTATTATAGTGTAACCTCCGTGTTCTCCATGGCCGGGATGAGCCATTGCAAACATTGGCAATACAAAAGCAGCAATCAGGCTTAGAGCAAAAGCAATTCTTTTCATGATATATGTTTTTTACGTCAACAATATTAAAAAGAAAAGAAAATCACGATTATGATTAAGGTCATAAAGAAATATGACAGAGACTACATTTATCCTTTTGCAGCAAGATTAAGTTTGGAAGATAAATTAAAAACTTCCGGTATGATTAACGATGCTTTGACTAAACAACCTACCTATTATGAGGAGGTTGAAAGAAAAGGATATTCCCGCCGAGATTTTGTCAAGTTTGCTAGTATGATGACAGCTTTCATCGGTCTGGAACAATCTTCCATTGGACAGGTAATTAAAGCTCTGGAAACCCAGCCCAGAATGCCCGTGATCTGGATGCATTTTCAGGAATGTACTTGTTGCAGTGAGAGCTTTATCCGCTCTTCTCATCCTATTGTAGCAGATATTTTGCTCGACAAAATATCATTAGACTACAGCGAAACTTTAATGGCTGCTTCGGGCACTCAGGCCGAAACTGCATTAAAAAACGCCATGGAAAAATACAAAGGCAAATACATCCTTTGTGTTGAAGGAAGTGTTCCATTGGGTGCTGATGGTGTATACTGTATGATTGGAGGTAAAACCTCTTTACAGATTTTAGAAGAAGTATCAGAAGGTGCCGCAGCAATTATTGCCTGGGGCAGTTGTGCAAGCAATGGTTGTGTGCAATCTGCAAAACCAAATCCAACACAGGCTACACCTATTCACAAAATAATAAAGAACAAACCTATTATTAAAGTACCGGGCTGTCCTCCAATTGGAGAAGTGATGGCCGGAGTGATTGTTCACTATTTAACTTTTGGAAAAATTCCTGAACTGGATAAAATTGGAAGACCAAAAGCTTTCTACAGCAAACGCGTACACGATACTTGCTATCGTCGTCCGTTCTTTGATGCCGGTTTATATGTGGAATCATTTGATGACGAAAATGCTAAAAAAGGATATTGCTTATATAAAGTGGGTTGTAAAGGACCTTCTACTTATAATGCCTGCGGCGTAATGAAATGGAACGGAGGCACCAGCTTCCCTATTCAATCGGGTCACCCATGTATAGGTTGCAGTGAAGAAAACTTCTGGGATAATGGAAGATTTTATGAAAGAGGTTCTGCCTTTGCAGGTTTTGGTATTGAAGCAGATGCCGACACCGTTGGTAAAGTAGCATTGGCTGCAACCGGCGCGGCCATTGCCGGACATGCGATTGCCACCAACATCGGCAAATCAAAACTGATACATAAGAATGAAGAAGAGGGAAGAGAAAGTGAACACCAATTAAAATCTTAATTCACTCACCTTATAAATAAATATATGAGTAAAAGAATTGTTGTTGACCCCGTAACCAGAATCGAAGGTCACCTGCGCATTGAAGCTGATATTGAAAATGGAAAAATAACAGACGCTTACAGCAGCGGTACCATGGTACGCCTGCTGGAAGAAATATTACGCGGCAGAGATCCCAGAGATGCATGGGCATTTGTGGGCCGTGTTTGCGGTGTATGTACTTCAATACACTCCTTAACATCTGTTCGTTGTGTGGAAGATGCATTAGACATTACCATTCCTAAAAATGCAGAATTAGTAAGAAACATCATGTTCTGTTCACAATACATACATGATCACGTAGTGCATTTTTATCATTTACATGCAATGGACTGGGTGGATGTGGTAAATGCATTAAAAGCAGATCCTAAAAAAACATCCGAGCTGGCACAGAGTATTTCTCACTGGCCAAAAAGTTCGCCCGGTTATTTCAGCGATATTCAAACCAGGATTAAAAAATTTGTAGAAAGCGGACAGTTAGGTATTTTCTCCAATGGCTATTGGGGACATCCTGCTTATAAATTACCAGCTGAAGTAAATTTAATTGGCCTTGCACACTACCTTGAAGCTTTAGAATGGCAAAAAGAAATCGTAAAAGTGCATGCCATATTTGGTGGAAAAAATCCACACCCTAACTATTTAGTGGGTGGTATGGCCTGTGCAATTAATATTGATGATGTAAGTGGATTAAATGCAGAGCGCCTTGCAATGGTTGGACAGTTATTAAAAGATGGTAAAGATTTTGTTGAGCAAGTGTATATACCTGATCTGATGGCAATAGCTTCTTTCTATAAAGACTGGGGCGCCATTGGTGGTGGATTGGGTAATTATTTAGTTTATGGAGATTTACCAACTAATGGCTACCGCGATACATCAAGTTACAAATTCCCTCCGGGTGCTATTCTTAATAAAGATGTAAGTAAAGTATATGATGTAGATCTGAAAAAAGAAGATGAAGTACAGGAATTCATCACCCACTCCTGGTACGAATATAAGGAAGGCAACGACAAAGGCTTACATCCATGGAAAGGAGAAAGTAAAGTAAAATACAGCGGCCCTAAACCTCCGTTCGATCATTTAAATACTGATGAAAAATACAGTTATTTAAAAACTCCAAGATGGAAAGGAAATGCAATGGAAGTTGGACCATTAGCCCGTATGTTAGTAGGTTATGCCAGAGGAAGAGAAGATTTTAAAGCAGTTGTAGATAAAGCATTAACCGATTTAAACGTTCCCATTACTGCGCTGTTCTCTACTTTAGGAAGAACCGCTGCACGCGGATTAGAAAGTGTACTAACTGCACAATGGGGATTAGATTTCTACAATGAACTTTTAGCTAATATTAAAAGCGGTGATACCAGAATGGCAGAGACCAGCAAATTTGATCCTGCAACATGGCCAAAAACTGCATTGGGTGTTGGGCATTGCGAAGCGCCGCGAGGGGCATTGGCACACTGGATAAATATTGAAAATGAAAAGATCGCTAATTACCAGCTGGTAGTACCAACTACATGGAATGCATCTCCAAGAGATAATAAAGGAAAAATGTCGGCATACGAAGCAGCACTGATAGATACTCCGGTTGCAGACGAAACACAACCTCTGGAGATCATCAGAACCATTCACAGCTTTGATCCATGTATGGCATGTTCGGTTCACTTATATGATGAGGATGGAAAAACAATCAGCAGGATCAGCGTATTAGGCGACTAACTTTTTAAAACAATTTTATGGCAAAAAAATATTTGCATATTCACAGGTTAAGAAGGGTGTATGTGTGGGAAATGCCGGTAAGATTTTATCATTGGTTAAATGCAGCAGTAATAATAGCATTAATTGTAACCGGTTTTTTTATAGCCAACCCACTGGCGATTATGAGCAATAAAGAAGCCTCTCACCAGTACACAATGGGCTGGTTCAGGTACATTCATTTTATTGCTGCCTATTTATTCTTCTTCAATTTTATTTTCCGTTTGTATTGGGGATTTGTAGGAAACAAATATGCCAATTGGCGGCAGTTCATCCCCATCTCCAAAAGATTTTTTAAAGAAATGTGGACGGTTTTTAAAATTGACATTCTGATGCTGAAAAAGAACGGGCAACAGCAGGACCATTTAAGTGTGGGGCATAACGCAATGGCAGGTTTTATTTACTTTCTTACTTTCCTTATGTTTCTGGTGCAATGTTTAACCGGCTTTGGTTTATACGCTGGTACCAGTAGCTGGTGGCTGCCCAAATTATTTGCCTGGGTACCGGCTATGTTTGGTGGCGATATATTTACCCGTCAAATCCATCACTGGTCCATGTGGTTCTTTATATTATTTGCAGTGGTGCATGTGTACCTGGTTTTCTATCATGATTATGTAGAAGGCAGAGGAGAAATCAGCAGCATGGGCGGTGGCTGGAAATTTATAGAGGAAGATGTGTTTGAAAAAAATAAGCACCACACTCCTAACCCCGAAAAATTACCCACACCAAAAGAACCAATCGATGAATCTAAACCAACAGCTTAAAAAAACGCTCATACTTGGCATTGGCAATTACCTGATGGGTGATGAAGGCATCGGTGTACATCTTGCCAACCGGATGGAAAGGGAAACTTTACCAGAAGGTGTTGATGTGCTGGATGGTGGCACCGGCGGATTTCATTTACTGGAGTATTTTGAAAAATACGAACATGTAATTTTAGTAGATGCCACACTGGATGGCAATGCCCCGGGCACCATCCGTATGATTAAGCCAAAGTTTGCAAAAGACTTCCCTCCGGCAATGAGCACTCATGATATAGGCCTTAAAGATCTGGTAAGTGCTTTACAGATACTGGGTAAAATGCCGGAGATAGATTTATTTGTTGTGAGCATAAGAACCATACAGCAACAGGGAATTGAACTAACCGAAGAAGTGGAAAGCGTAGTACCCTACTTAATCGACGAAGTGAAATACCTGATTAAAAAGAATTATACCTTGAAAACTGCAACTCCTTTAAAAGTTGCTTCATAAATATTTGTATTTTTCATTTTGTTACCGGGATGTTGCAAAGCAGCCCGGTTTTTTATTGCATTTTATTTCTTTCCGGTGCGGATGTATTTTTAGGATCCCATACCAATGCCTCTGTATAAGCTTTTTTAGCCTCCTCTTTTTTATTCAGGCGCCATAAAAAATCGCCTTTATATATAAGAGCAGTAGCAACACTTTTGTTGTCTTTTTTCTTCTTATACATCGCAATAAATTTTTCCACTGCCAATACACCTGATGCATTATCATATGAACTGAAATATTTTAATAAATTCTCCCACGCAGTAATATTTTCAGGAAATATCCTTATGGCTTCTTCTAATGATTTACGGATATTTTGAGTATCGGTAACCGGAGCTAATATTGCTTTGCAATTATACAAATTACTCACATACTCTTTTTCTGAAGCGTAATTTTTTATCGCCTTATTGAGTACAGCAATACAGGCATCTCTTTTTTCATTCAGCTGATATTTATAAGCATCACTTGTAAGCAACACCGGCCATAACAAAACTGCTTCATGCTGCAGTGAATCAAATTTAAGTGCCATATTTACATGTATACTATAGCTGTAAGCAGAACTGCCATTATAATTAACATCTACATATGCCGACCTTCCAAATACACTGGCTATTTCCTTTGGGGAAAACAACAAACTATCATATTTCCATTTTGAAATATTA
>JBAXET010000108.1:0-10151 GCA_037140275.1 Ferruginibacter sp.
CTTGCTCCGGTGGTGGTTCCCTTAATGGTTACGGAAGCAAAGGGCAGCAAATCGCCCTTATCATTAAATACAGTGCCGGAAATTTTTTGTGCAGATATTTGTACAGAATACAGTAAGAAAAAAAACAGGGTTAATTTATACATAAACAGTTTTGCGTTAATACGAAATTAACATTGCAAATGTTACCGAAAAACTAAAGTTGTCAGGCCTGCTTTAGCTTTCTTAATAAACTACCTGTTAATGCTGAAAACCCGCCAACTATTGCACCAATGAATGCGGTAGCGATAATCAGTATCCATGGATTATCCTGTTTTAAAAACAGCACAGATACTTTATGTGCCAGCAAATGATCATTATTGCTGCTGATCCAGAAACTTAATCCTCCCCATAATAGCAACAAGGCCAGGAAGCCGGTAAGAAAACTTTTACCGGCAGACTGAGGGATCAATGCCGCCACAACAAAAGCTGCAATAGCAATTGTCCACCAGGGGAAAAACAAACAACCTGTAAAACTCAGCAATGCGGTCAGTACAAGTGAAGCAATAAATTTCATTATAATTATTTTAAACGTTTGTAATTAAGATTTACTAAACCTCATGGTCCATTTTATCCTGCTGTCTTTGGCTTCATCATTGGTCATCATCCAGAGTGAATAATATTTTCCTCCCGCCCACTGGTCAATAAAACTATCATAAAACTTACTTCCCGGATTTCCGCTTTGCCCGCCTGGATATACTCCGTAAGCTTCTGTTTTAGCTGTTAAACTGATCACCATTCGCCAGCTTGGACCATGGTTTTCTTTGGTGGCATTAATATTATGTGCACTGCCTCCTATTGGTAAGTTTCGTCTGCTTAAGGCCGGTAGCTTTGCCAAATGATCCACATGCGTTGCTTTAAATTTTTCCCATTCCAGTTTGCCTTCTGCAGCAGCTTTTTCCAATGCAGGAGTAATTTTTTTGAACACTGACGTTAGTTCATCAGATAGCGTTTCAATTGATGCAGTATTTACATCATCTAAAAACTGATAGGCAGAATCTTTCAGCAAGCCTTCTGCTAAAGTGCTTTCAAAAGGACGCATAGTGTTTAGTGGCGCTTTGGCAAATTCATCATCATATACCGTATCCAGTAAATTGGTCCATAATGTTTCAAATACAGTAGCCCCTTTAGATCCGATATCGTTACGCAGGTTCCAGTTCTTTAAAAGATCTGCATATTTTTTTTCAGTAGCACTCAGTGAGGCGTCATTAATATTTTTAATAAACAATGGCATCAGCATTGCAGCCACCGGATTAAAATTATCTGTTTGCAAAGCCATCATATCCTGTGGGGTAATATTACTCATAGCAGCAAGCCTTTTATTAATTTCGTAACCACGGTACATGGGATAGTTTCTTCCAATATAATAAGGATAGCTTTCATCAACAGGTTTTTGATTGGCGCTGCTTATAAAACCTCTTTCAGGATTGTACAGATACGGCACTTCATCCTGTGGTATCATTCCCTGCCACAAATAACTGGTATCGGTACCCGGCATTACAAAATCGCCCTGTCCTTTCCATTTTGCCGGCCAGTTACCCTGGGTGCGTATGGCTATATCGCCGTTCTTACAGGCAAAGGCGCAGTTTTGCCCTGGAGAATGCAGGTTCATTACGGCTGCAGTATAATCTGAATAATTTTTTGATTTATCCAGAAGGGTAAACATTTTTAATTCGTTACTCGGATTATGCGCAGTCCACCGTACAGCATAATTTTTATTGTTGGTGGTTCTGCCGCCACTGTAAGTTTTATCAAACATTACAGGGCACAAGTCATTCCCTAATTGTACATAAGCAACCGAATCAATAAAATCAGCCTTCCCTTTTATCTTAATACTGTCAACCCTGAATTTTGTTGCATGATAAGTGCCATTGAATAAATATTCTTTGCGTGTATCGTCTTTAAACTGTATTTCATAATAATCTCTCACATCTCTTCCACCATTGGTAACACCAAATGCGCAACTGTCGTTAAACCCAATAATTACATAAGGCGCCCCGGGAAAGGAAACACCATAAACATTAAAAGTTGGTGTTGATATCTGTATCTCAAACCAGAGCGAGGGAAGGTTTAAACCCAGGTGAGGATCATTACATAAAATAGGTGATCCCGATTTTGTTTTTGTTCCGCTTACTGCCCAGTTATTACTACCATTGCCCGGATCGGGCTTTTCTGTTTCCTGTGCAGCAACAATTTTATTCATATAAGCCGAATCTTCAGAAACAGGTGCCACAGGAAAAATGCTCTGTGGTAAAAACGGTTGGCCCTTAGGAATAATCGGATCTAATGAATCTTGAATGGCCGGGTATAATTTTGCAAAATCTGAAGGAGGAAAAAATCCTTTGGCATTGGTCATTTCCATATCATCGTCACGTGCCGACAAATCGTAAGAGATATATTTTGTAAAGAGCATTGTTTTTAAATTGCTCCACTGCTCAGGTTTATAACCTATTAATTTATATTCTAAGGGTAATGTACTTTCTGTAAGTGAATTAACATAGGCATTTACACCGGCAGTGTAGGCATCGCATGCTGATTTTGTAAGGGGGTCCTTTTCCATTTCCTTCTCTGCAATTTCTGCGGCATACACCATGCCAAGCCTTCTGAATTCGCGGTCGTGTGCCAGTCCTTTTTCTCCCAATATTTCACTGGCACGGCCACTGGCGGCAAACACCTGTAATTCCATTTGCCATAAACGAAATTTTGCATGCAGGTACCCCTGCACAAACAACGCATCATTTTCCTGTTCTGCAAAAACATGCGGCACCAAACGTTCGTCAAAATATACAGTCACTTTTCCACTGAGTTGCTCAAATTTCAAATCTGCTGTAAAGTCTTCAGATGTACTTTCGGCATTTTGCCAAAATCCATGCTGCGGACTTAAAAATGCACCAAATAAAGGTGAATTAACACCGCCAATTTTCCAGCTGGTGTTCAATGCAAAAATTAATACCCCTGTAATAAATGCGGATAAGACGAAAAATAATATTCTCATATAACAATTTATAGCTGTAATTTATGAAAAAGCAGGCTTACAAAACCCAACCGATTTATTTATTTTTGCAGTATGAGCACAGAAAGCATAGACGTTAAAAATATATTAGGCCTGCAATTACCTACCGATCCCCGATGGGTGAACCTTGCAGAAATGCAGCTGGAGGAAATTCTGACGGATCATGCGTATTGCGAACAGAAAGCAGCCACCACCTGTATCACTTTAATACAACGCTATCCCGAAAGAGAAGAGTTGGTTAAAGGCCTAAGTCCGATTGTTACCGAAGAATGGGGACATTTCAGGCAGGTGCTGGCAGAACTGCATAAAAGAAAATTAAAACTGGGCAGGCAACGTAAAGATGTATATGTAAACAAGCTTTTTGAATTTCAGAAAAAAGGAGGCAGCCCCGAAGAACGTATGCTGGACCATTTGCTGACCATGGCACTGATAGAAGCCCGAAGTTGTGAACGATTTAAAAGATTAAGCGAAGGGTTAAACGATAAATACATGAGTAATTTTTACCGCCGCTTTATGGAAAGTGAAGCCGGACATTATACTTTATTCATTAACCTGGCCGAAACTTATATAGATAAAAAGAAAGTGCGTAAACGCTGGGAAGAATGGTTGAAATATGAAAAGGGAGTGATGAAAGAGCTGGAAGTAAGGGGCGACAGAATACACTAATGATTAAAGCAAGTAAACTTACGAACCAAAATATTGTTCTTCAGCACTAAAGTCGATATAAGGATACTGGTTCCTTATTTTCCTGAGCTTTTCTAAATTATGCTGCAGAAATTTTTTATGGGCTGCAGATGTTGGATTAAATGGCTTATGACTTGCGGCCGCATTAATCTCATTGATCGTTTTCATCAATTGCTGCGAGGGTTCATCAATACAGGTGGCTATAAATTTTTCCCATACATAATTGGTGGCCGAGTAATTTGGATGCACCAAATCTTCAGCAAAAAATCGGTAGTCCCTTAAATCATCAATGATTAATTCATAAGCAGGAAAATAAATTACTTCATCAGATAGCAGCTGATGCACCGCGGTGATGAGTGTGGCCTTACTGCGGTTATTCTCTACAAAACCATCTCTTAAATGCCTTACCGGGCTGATGGTGAAAATGATCTTTGCAAAAGGATTGAAAACCTTTATTTCAGCCATCATATTTTGTAAAGCTGTTACCACTTCAGTTGAAGACAATAATTTTTTATTGAATTTATCGGTGGGTACTTTATGGCAATTCGCTACCACATCTTTATTCTCCAGTTCATACACAAATGCAGAGCCTAAAGTGATGAGTAACCAGTCTGCTGTTTTTAAAAAATCGTGAGCCGCCTGTTGTGAGGCATTGATCATGCGAAGACATACTGTTTGATCAGGATGCGAAAAGCGGCTATGGTGTTCCCAGCTGTTCCAGCTTTCATTCTGATAAAAAAGATCAGCTTCGGTATATTGCTTATTGCTGATATACGAACTGACTGATTGCGAAATGCTGATGGGATTAAACAGAATACCATTGGGATTATCTAAAACCCTGAATTTATGCTGCTTTAACTTATTGCCGATTTGCTCTGTAAAACAACTGCCTATTAAAAACAAGCGGTGCTTATGCTGTACAGCAATATCAAATATTTGAGGAGAAAATTCTAAATGGAAATTCATATACACTAATTAACCAATTACACTAATTACACAAATTAACTGATTACACAAATTATACTAATTAACCAATTACACTTCTTAACTAATTAACTAATTACACTAATTAACCAATTAACTAATCAACTAATCACACGAAAGTACAAGATTGTTTTTATTAGCTGTCCCGGTTAAATAAAAATATTCGCTGCCATCCTGCTGCAATTAGCAAGGGCATCCATATCTAATGAAGGAAGCATTTTTTTTTCTTCAAAATACGGGATCATTAATTCGCTATCCATATTGCCTACCAGTTCATCGTCGGCCATAGGGCAACCACCTATACCTTTTAATGCCCCGTCAAAGCGGTGGCAACCAGCTTGTAATGCTGCATTCACTTTTTCTTTCCAGTTAAAGGCAGTAGAATGTAAATGAACCCCGATTTCTGTTTGGGGCAAGGCATCAATTAAATGTTTGGTCACCTCATACACTTGTTCAGCTTTTGCCAGTCCAACGGTATCTGCTAAAGAGATGATTGTAATATCCATCGCCACCAGTTTTTTCACCCAGTCAAATACAATTTCCTGATTGTATATATCGCCATAAGGATTTCCAAAGCCCATGGATATATATACCACTAGTTCTTTTTTATTCTTAATACAAAGATTTTGTATTTCCTCTACCCTGCCGAGAGATTCTAATATGTCCGAATGGGTATTGCGTTGCTGAAAAGATTCAGATACAGAAAAGGGAAAACCCAGATAAGTAATTTCATCATACCCTACTGCATCAGCAGCGCCTCTTTCGTTTGCTACAATTGCCAGCAGCTTTGTTTTTGAATTTTGAATTTTTACTTTTTTAACTACTTCCCCTGTATCCGCCATCTGCGGTATGGCTTTGTGCGAAACAAAACTTCCGAAATCAATAGTATCAAACCCTACCTGAAGTAATGCATTGATGTAGGCTATTTTTTTTTCTGTAGAAATAAAATGTGGCCATCCCTGCATGGCATCCCGGGGACATTCGATCAGTTTTAATTTTCTATGCGCTACCATTGAATCATTTTTTGCAGGCCTGTAATTTTTCCCGCATAGATTTAAAGAATTTATTCCGTTCCCTTTCTCCGGCACCACTTATTAATACAGAACGGCTGACCAGATTTTGAAAATTATGAAAGGTTTTTTCGGTAAACTTTTTATCAGTTGTACTTATATATTTAAGTACTACATGATTGATTATAGCTATTCTGGTATCATCCAGTTCTACCATAATACTGTTATTGCCTAATATAATTTCGTTAACATACATTTTAAGACTTGCCCCATTGCCAGTAACTCCTGCATCAGGCAAAAACTTATAGCCTTTTTCTGCCTGTTTTTGTACATGCTGCAGCATGGCATCGCAACTATCCACTACCCTGTTAAGGTCATCTGCTGATTCAAAAATGCCGGCTTCCTTATAATATTCAATTTGAGAAATAGTACTGTTGATACTTTCGTAATTCCACAATTCAATACAGGGAATTTTATTATACTCTGCAATTATTTTTTGCCCTGCTTCAAAATATCCGGCTGAGTCAAAGGCGTTAAGACTGAAATTTTTATTTTCAAATGCAGGATCATTTAATATACTTCTGCTCCAGAAAAAAGATCTGAATGCTGTAAGGTCTTCAAAATAAAAGTTGTAAAAAACCGGAAGATCCTTTGACAGGTAGAGCAGCTCTTTCTTTTCAAAACTATTAAAATATTTAAGCTGGTTTAATAAGCCTTCCTGATAGTCTCTAAAATTGTTAACGGCACCATTAGATTCCAAATCGGTGAAGAGTACTTTATCGGTATGCAATTGCAACACCTGATCAAGAGACAAATTAAAATGTTCACATAATACCTTCAGTTCATCCAGACTAATCGGTTTTTCACCCCTGATTCTGCGGTACACACTGTCATAACTGATATCCAGCAATTCGGCTACAGCATCCACCATAGAAATATGTGAAGGCAGTAAGCTTTTAATAGTATTGAATAAGTCTTTTTGCAGGTTGTTATCTGTCATGACAAAATAAATTTACGGATTTTCCGTAAACCCGTTAGTTTCTTTTGCAAAAGCCGCAACTGATTGTTATAAACCACCCCCTTATAAGTATTGTTCCGTTGTGATAACCAGTATTACCCGGCACTGTAATACAATTTACTATAAATGCTTTACCGCTATGTGTTATCCGTTTTTTATCCTGTAAAAAGCAATATACTTTTAACATCTCAAGCAAGGTAATCACCTAAAAAAATGAATCATGAAAAATCTGCTGTACACCATATTTATTTTACTTGTTGCTTTTAATGCCAACAGCCAGATATCCAAAAGCAACAAGCCAGTAGCGGACAAACAATGCCGCATGAATATTTATATTATTTCAAAAGATGCAAAAAAAGAGATCCTGCCCTTTACAGTTAAAGTAAGGGCTGTATTTAAGAGCCTTTTCAGCAAAAAAAGAATGCGGGTGATTGTATCGTCTAAAAGTGAATTTGCTGCAGCAAAATTAGACCGCCTGTTAAAAAAACACCATGCCATAATTGGAAATTTATGGTTCGATTCTCATGGTTTATATAAAAATGGATTTTCCTCATTCACTATTGGAGCAGATAATTTCAATTACAAGAATATTACTGACAGTACCCACACTGCTTTTTTACAGCAAATAGCCCGGCATACAGATGAGCATACTAAAATAGGTATTGGTTCCTGCTATGGAGGTGCCACATTCATTCATCCCGGATCGGCTACAGTTAAAAGCGGACCTATGAATGGCGACAGTCTGATGATTGGGATGGGCAAAATTTTTAATGGCGCCACCATATATGCCAGCGGAGGATGGGTGATGATGAAGCCGGGTATATTTTCCGACAATTTTGGATTTGCAGGCTATCCCTTAGGTAAAAAATACAGAACACAATACTGGAGACCGGTATGGGACCACCTTGGCGAATGGTATGCATATTCAACTCAAGAGGGATTTATAAAAACAGTTAATACTGTAGCCTTATCACGTATTGGAGAAATTACAGTACGGGAGCGGAATTATTTAAGCTTGCATAAAGCCATTCGTAAACAAGAGAAGGCTTTAGCAACTATTCAGCCTTAACTCATATTCGTTGCTTAGCCACTTCATACAATATTATCCCTGTAGCAACAGATACATTTAAACTTTCAAAATCCCCGGGCATGGGGATTTTTATTTGCTCATCGCAGATCTTCATTAATGCAGGATAAATACCTTTTTCTTCTCCTCCCATTATTATTGCACTGGGCTCAGTAAAATTACATTCAAAAATATTTTTCTCTGCCTTCATTTCACTGGCATATACTTTAATACCATTCAAATGCAATTCATCCACTGCTTTCATCAAACTGTTTACACGGCAAACTGCTATCTGCTCCAAAGCACCTGCTGATGTAAGAATTGCATCTTCATTTAATGCCCCTACTCCTTTATCAGGTATAATAATGGCATGCACCCCAAAGCTGTAAGCACTTCGGGCGATACCACCAATATTGCGTATATCAGTGATCCCATCTAAAATTAAAAATAAAGGCACTTCACCCTTTTCCACCACAAATGAAATTATATCCTGCAAATTCTGGTACTGTACTTTAGCTATAAGCGCCACACAACCCTCATGATTATGCACATTAAAATTATTCAACTTTTCAACAGGCACTTTATTAATGGGCACCAGATACTGATCAGCCAGTTTTTTTATTTCATCAATTACAGCACCATGCACTGTAGTTTGCAGATATATTCTTTCTAATTGTTTACCCGACTGCATTGCAGCAATTACAGCCTCTCTGCCAATAACTAAAGCACTCTTTTTGGGACGATGGTGTTGTTCACGAAAATTTTTCACAAATAATATTTGATGCAAAGGTCAGCTTTTTTGAACAAAATGAGGTCATGATTTAAATTTTGGTAAAAGCCCATTACCACCCATCCAAATTAATATTTTCAGCTTTCTATATTAAGATAGAATGATTATTTTTAAACTGTTATGTACAATTAAAATAATAGTCATGAAAAAAACATTGCTCTTTTTAACAATGGTATTGTTCTGCGCAGCCGGCTTTTCGCAAAGCAAACTGGATAAAATAATCGATAAGGTTATTGAAACCATGGGAGGCAAAGAGAAACTGATGAGTATCAAAACCATCAAAAAAATGGGGTTGGGTGACCAGCAGGGTGTTAAATTCCCCATCAATTTCTATGCTGTACACCAATTATCGGAACGGACAGAATTTTCATTTAACGGCCTTACAGGCTATCAGATCATCACAAAAGATTCGGGATTCAATTTCAGCCCTTTTGCTGGCATGACCACTCCAGCGCGAATGACGGATGAAGATGTGAAATTATCCAGCGATGATCTTGATCTTGAAACTTCGCTGGTGAATTATAAAGCCAAAGGCCATGAAGTTGAACTGATGGAAAACGAAGATATTGACGGTGTGGATGCCATTCAGGTGCGTATGAATTTAAAAAACGGTAAAACTATTTTTTATTTTATTGATCCCGATACCTATTATATCATCCGCACTACTGCAAAAGGGGTGAGTAACGGACAAGAGTTTACCTCCAGTTCTAATTACTACAATTTCAAAAAAACAAAGGAAGGCATCCTTTTTCCATTTACAGTAGATGATATTACTTACGAGTCAATTGATATCAATATTCCTTTAGACGACAAATTATTCTCAACAAAAAAATAACAGCCACACCATAAATATTTTTTATGAAGAAAATCATTTTTGTATGTGCAGTTGTACTAAGCAGTACTGCTGCAGTATCGCAAATCAGTTCTGCCACATTTGGTATGATGCAGGCAAGGCAATTAGGCCCGGCCGTTACCGGCGGACGTATCAGTGCTATTGAAGGGGTAAACAATGAACCCCGCACCATATATATTGGAACTGCAGGAGGCGGTGTTTGGAAAACCACTAACGCAGGCGTTTCTTTTACTTCTGTATTTGATAAATATTGTCAGTCTATTGGAGCTATTGCTATTGACCAGCAAAATCCCAAAACAGTATATGTTGGTACAGGCGAAAGTAATATGAGAAATACCGTTTCCATTGGGGATGGATTATATAAAACAATGGATGGCGGAGAAAACTGGAGTAAGATTCCGGGATTTGACAGTACAGAACATATCAGCAAGATTATAGTAAACCCTAAAAATTCAAGTGTTATTTATGTTGCTTGTCCGGGCGCATTATGGAGCGATAGTAAACACCGGGGATTATATAAATCAACCAATGGCGGAAAGAGCTTTGAAAAAATATTATACATCAACGAAAAAACAGGTTGTGCCGATGTAATCATCGATCCGGCGAATCCTGAAATTTTATATGCCAGCACCTGGGAATTCAGGCGTACACCCTATTCGTTTAACTCCGGCGGTAATGGCAGCGGCATGTATAAAAC
>JBAXET010000109.1:0-9882 GCA_037140275.1 Ferruginibacter sp.
TAATTGGTTAATCAGTTAATTGGTTAATCAGTTAATTGGTTAATCAGTTAATTGGGTAATTTGTTTATCGGTTAATTAGTTAATTGGGTAATGCTGTTTAAATCTAACACTATGCTATTGACCATGGACCATGGACCATGAACCATTAACGATGAACCATCAACCAACAAAAAGATCCAGCAATACAAACACTGCAAATACTACAGATGCAATACCGTTAGTTGTAAAAAAAGCCCTGTTCACTTTACTCAAATCATCGGGTTTTACAAGCCGGTGCTGGTATATTAATAAACCCATGAATACTGCCACGCCAATCCAGTATAAAAAATTAAAATGTCCATAAAAACCTGCAGTGGTAACACATACGGCTGACAATACATGAAGCAACTCTGAAATGCGCAGTGCTTTTACTTTACCTACTGTTGATGGTATAGAATGTAATTTATTTTTTTTGTCAAATTCTTCATCCTGTAAAGCATAAATAATATCAAACCCGCTAACCCAAAATAAAACGGTAAATGAAAAAATCAATGGCAATATATTAAATTGTCCGGTTACAGCTATGTATGCGCCGATAGGAGCCAGTGCTAATCCAACACCCAGCACCAAATGACACAATGCAGTAAAACGTTTGGTATAACTGTAAAATAAAATCACCAATAAAGCAACAGGAGAAAGATAAAAACAAAGGCTGTTGATGAAGAATGTTGCAATCATGAATAAAGCACAATTGATGAATGTAAATGCAAGTGCATTTCCCGGTTTAATAATTCCTGCAGGGATTTCTCTTACAGCAGTGCGTGGGTTCATAGCATCGTATTTGGCATCCAGCCAGCGGTTGAATGCCATAGCTGCAGAACGGGCAAAAATCATGCAGAGGATAACCAGCAAAAATCGTTTTATTAAAATGGTTCCGTCTATAAATGCAGGTAATGCAAAATGTGGTGTATTGGCAGGCAGCACAGGTGTATGCCAGCCAGGAACTAAAGAAACTGCATAGTCAAATTTGGTTAGTCCTAAAAAAAAACCAATCAATGCAAAAGGCATTGCAAAAATAGTATGCGAAAATGTGACTAAAGAAAGATAATTTTTAACACGATTCATGGTTACAAAGATAGGGGCTTTATGAACTGCTGGCAATGCGGTTACGGATCACTTCCCATAATACCACTCCTGCGGCAGTAGCAATATTTAGAGAGTGCTTCATGCCCAGTTGTGGAATTTCAATGCAGCCATCGCATTGTTCAATGGTAGACTGTTCCACTCCGGTAACTTCGTTGCCGAAAATAAATGCGGCTTTCTCTGTATTACTGACTGATATTTTTTCTAATGAAATACTGTTTAAAGCCTGCTCCACCGCAAATATTGTAAAGCCATTTTTTCTTAGCTCTGCAATGGCTTCAGTTGCACTGGAAAAATGTTTCCATTCAACTGTTTCCTCTGCACCCAGCGCTGTTTTTTTTATTTCTTTATGCGGGGGAATGCAGGTATAGCCTGTTATGTAAATGGCTTCCAGTAAAAATGCATCTGCGGTACGAAATACACTGCCTACATTATACGCACTGCGGATATTTTCCAGCACAGCAATTACAGGTGTTTTTTCTGATCTTTTGAACTCTTCCACTGATTTTCGGTTGAGCTCATCCATTGATAATTTCTGCCCCCTAAATCCTCCACCAGCCGGCTGAGGACTTTGAGGAGCATGATATTTTAAAAAGAAATTATTTTTCAAACTGTAAAAATAAATTAAAAAGATGTTTTGAATTTAATGCGCTCAATAACGGTATGCCGTACAAGTGAGTGACACAACGATGTTGATAGAATTTCAAATGCTCATCCCAAAAAAACTCACATTTTATTTCTGTATCAATCTTCTCCATCATCAGTTCCCCCTTTAGGGGGCGGAGGGGGTTATATCATTTCACTCTGCAGCAAAGGATTTTTTATCGCATCCCTTTTTTCTGCAAAAGCTTTTGCAGCTTTTACAAAATGTACAAATATGGGTTGCGGATTTTCTACGGTACTTTTTAATTCCGGATGGTATTGCACCCCAATAAAAAATGGGTGGTTGGGTAATTCAACAATTTCTACCAAACCTGTTGATGGATTTTTACCACTGGGTATTAGTCCTGCGTTTTCAAAATCAGCAATGTATTTGTTATTAAATTCCCAGCGGTGCCTGTGGCGTTCACTGATTTCCGTAGTACCATATATTTGATGCGCCAAAGTACCTTCTTTAATGGTACATGGATAAGCGCCTAATCGCATGGTGCCGCCTTTTGCTGTAATGTCTTTCTGTTCATCCATTAAATCTATTACAGGATGTGACGTATCTTTTACCATTTCGGTACTGTTGGCATCTGCCCATCCCAGTATATTTCTTGCATATTCAATTACGGCCATTTGCATACCTAAACAAATGCCAAAAAAGGGCAGGTTATTTTCCCTTGCATATTTTACTGCAATGATCTTGCCTTCCACACCACGGTTACCAAAACCCGGTGCCACCAGTAAGCCATCCAGTTTACTTAATTTTTCTGCTACATTATCGTCGGTAATGGTTTCGCTGTGTACATCCACCACTTTTACTTTACATTCATTCATAGCGCCGGCGTGTACAAAAGATTCCAGAATGGATTTGTACGCATCCTGTAACTCAATATATTTTCCAATTAAACCGATAGTAACTTTTGTTTTTGGATATTTCAATTTGTCTAAAAACTCCCTCCATTTGGTGAGTTCCGGTGCCGAATACCCGTTAATCTGCAGTTTTTTTAATACAATGGTATCCAAACCTTCCTGCAACATCATCAGCGGCACTTCATAAATACTGCTGGCATCCATCGCCTCAATAACAGCGTTGGGCTTAACATTACAGAATAAAGCAATTTTCTTTTTCAGATCGTTATTTAATGGCTGTTCGGTACGGCAAACAATTACATCCGGATGCACGCCTTCCTGACTCAGCATTCTAACACTATGTTGTGTAGGTTTGGTCTTTAATTCTTTTGCCGCACTTAAATAAGGGATTAAAGTAAGATGCACCACCATACAGTCTTCTTCTGGCATTTCCCATTGTAACTGGCGCACTGCTTCCACAAATGGTAAACTTTCAATATCACCCACGGTACCACCCAATTCAGTGATAATGATATCATATTTACTGTCTTTGCCCAATAGCAGCATACGGCGTTTAATTTCATCAGTAATATGCGGAATTACCTGTACGGTTTTACCCAGGTAGGCGCCTTCTCTTTCTTTATTGATAACAGTTTGATAAATACGGCCGGTTGTTACATTGCTGGCCTGCGAAGTAGGTATGTTTAAAAAACGTTCGTAGTGACCAAGATCAAGATCGGTTTCTGCACCATCATCAGTTACAAAACATTCCCCATGTTCGTAAGGGTTTAAGGTTCCCGGATCCACATTGATATAGGGATCAAATTTTTGGATAGTTACTTTTAACCCCCTTGCCTGTAATAGTTTAGCAAGAGAAGCTGCAATAATTCCTTTTCCTAACGAACTGGTTACCCCACCGGTAACAAAAATGTACTTTGACATTGTTATAAATTATAAGTAATTAATTATTTCTGTTTTGGTACAGGCTTAAAAATAAAATTCAGCATCGGGGTATCGCAACTTGTATTATATATCATTATTCAACAAAGCGAAACCAACGGATACTTAAAAACTATAAAAACTGGTTAATTTAAGCCTATCCTAAAGCGACCGGCGGAAGAAATTTGATAAGGAACTCCGAGAGGTCATGTAAAGATAGGGTGATTATTTGGGAGGAGGAAATATCAAGGAAAATTTGTGGAAAAGTCAATATAAAACTTAAAATAGAGTATTTTGAATTATAAATGAATTACCTAATATTAATTGTGCCGTATTTATGAGAATTGTGCTTTTAGTTTTTTTAATGTCTTTACAGCTTGTAATGTATTGCCAAAACTCTAAAAAAGAGTTGATTAATCCCGAAAGTTTAGCCTTCAAAGAATTGCCACTTTTTGCGCAAAGAGAAGCTCCAAGTGATATTTCTCTTCCTTTTGAATCAATAAGAATTATTGATAGTCGTTTCGATACTTCCAAAATTGGGTTTATTCCCGTAATAAATATTCTGCATGATAAGCGCAGTATTTTCAGGAAATTTCGCTTTAATGACGGTGTTGCAAAACCTTTGCAGGAGTATTATAACAAGTATTACAAAAATGTATTCCAACACAATGGTTTTGAATTATTAATTGTAATGAAACGCTTTTGGATTTCAGGCGTTGATGTTTCCAGGGATAAAAGAATAGAATTTACTAATAGTCTTGATGTGAATACCAGCTTTTATATTAAATGGGAGTACTATTTGGGTAAGGAGGGTAAGTATTTACCTGTAAGAAGGACTGATACAATTGCCCATTTAAATGAAAGTGATTACAAATATTTAAGTGAAAATTTTGACGAAAGAAAACTTGCTCCAATAAAGTACCTGTTAAAAGCCATGATTGAATTATATGATTTTGATAAGAAGCTTTTACAGTTTGATAAACTGCCTGGTAAAACTATGGAAGAAATTACAGCATATAATATCAAAAGGAATGAGGTAAAAGCTTTAAAAGATAGTGTATTGCAAAGAGGTATTTATTTAAGTTTTGACGAATTTAAAAATAATGCACCTTCCATTAAAGATTTTAATGAAGAAAAAATGAAATATAAATCGTTTAAATCTGAAAGATACCTGACTGATCTGCAAGGCAATTTAATAAGCGAATACTGGGGATTTTCCGACGGACAAAATTTCCGTTACGGAAAATACGGAAATGACAAGATATACCGAGTGGGAAATGCGTTTGAATTTTTTGTACAGATTAATAATGATGTGCTTGAATATTCTACACCGTCTTCAGCTAAGGCTAAAATAAAAGTTTGGTTTCCGTATCAGATAGATATGGAATCGGGATATGTTTTTTGAAATAAAGTGTGTGGCTAAATAACAGGGCTATTAAAATTAATCTTGCAACCGGCAATTTTAATTTTCCGGCTGCAAGATTATTGATATATTATTATCCTCTTCTTCTTTCCAGCAATACCATCATCATCATACCTAATAAAATTCTTTCTTCTTCACCTTTTTCAAATTCGGCTTCTTTGTGCAGGGTGAATTTTCTGCCTAAAAATGATGCTTCTTTTTTAAACAGACAAACCAGTGTTCCGTCCGGACGGGTTAATGTATAAGAAGGGTTGAAGAAATATCCGGTAAACATTCCTAAAATGGGCACTTCACTTAACAGGCTGTCCCAAACTTTTACCCAGGCACTTTTTTCCTGAATGATCAGGTCCTGCTGATCGTTTTCATCAAAGATCAGGTAAGAAGCTTTCCAGATAGAGCGCCATCCTTTACGTGATACCCTGCCCATGAAATTTCCATTAGCATCGGTAAAGGCATAGCTGGTATTAAAATCCAGCCATTTGTTTGCCTTAATCTCATACTTCAGTTCTGTTTGAGAATTATTTGAATACACCATTACATGTTCTTTCAGTTTAAACAATTTTTGCTTTACATAAGCTCTGGTATTTCCCAGTGCATCTGTTGCAGTAAAATCATTATGCAGGGTAGTTACTCTGAATTTAAATTCCAGCGGGTAATAGTTTTGTTCCAGTAAATCGGTTTGTGACATAGGGTTATCCTTTTATTATTTTATTATAGCTGGTGGCAATGCCTTTTATTAATGAAGAGCTGAAGCCCTGATGTTCCATTTCATTTAATCCGGCAATGGTACAACCTTTTGGTGTGGTTACTTTATCAATCTCCTGTTCGGGATGGGTGCCTTTTTGTAACAGTAATTCTGCTGCACCTTTTACAGTTTGTGCTGCAATTAATGTGGCTGTAACACTGTCAAATCCTATTTCAATGCCACCCTGTATGTTAGCTCTGATATACCTCATGGCATAAGCAGTGCCGCAAGCGCCTAAAACTGTTGCGGCATCCATCAGTTTATCTTCTATCATGGTAACCTTGCCCACTGTTTCAAATAATTTTTTTACAAATTCTATTTGTGTACTACTGGCATTGGCATGACTGATACAGGTCATGCTTTGCTGAATGGCTATGGCAGTATTAGGCATGGCACGAAAAACAGTAATCTTCTTTTTTGCCATTTCTGCCAGATCAATCAGCGATACACCTGTTATAACGGATACCAGTACATGCTTTGAGGTAAGATCCTTTTTTAAGTTGGCAATTACTTCAGCAACCTGAAACGGTTTTACTGCCAGTAAAATCAAATCGCTTTTCTTTACCGCTTCATTATTGTTTGAGGTTACCTGCACGCCTTTATCGCTTAGGTGCTTCAGCGTGGCAATGTTTCTTTTGGTAATGGTTATATCAGCCGCCTTGCAGAATTTACTGTTCAGTAATCCTTCTGTTATAGCAGTGCCTAAATTACCCCCACCAATGATGGCTATTTTCATGACAAAATATTTTTAGTAAAATATATTCTTGTTGAGATAATTACTTACATAATCTATCACGCCTTCTTCTAAAGAATAGAAAGGGGCAGTATAACCGGCAGTAATTAATTTTTCCATTCTGGCTTCAGTAAAATACTGGTATTTGTCCCTGATGTCTTCGGGCATGTCGATGTATTCAATGGAAGGTGCAAGATCCAGACCTGCAAAAGTAGATTTCACCAGATCGTTAAAGCTGCGGGCATTACCGGTGCCTAAATTATACAAGGCAGAAGCAGGTTTGTTATTCATCAGCCAGTAACAAACCGCCAACACATCTTTTACATATACAAAGTCACGCAGCTGTTCTCCGTTTTCAAATCCGTCTTTATGGGAGCGGAACAATTTTACTTTCCCGTTTTGTTTAATCTGATTAAAGGAATGGAAGATCACGCTGGCCATTCTGGCTTTATGATATTCGTTGGGGCCATACACATTAAAAAATTTCAGACCTGCCCAAAAAGGCGGATGCAATTCCTGGTGCAGCATCCATTTGTCAAATTCATTTTTAGAAACGCCATAGGGATTCAGCGGATGCAGTTGTTCCACCACTTCGTGATTATCATCGTAACCCAGTTCGCCCTCGCCGTAAGTGGCTGCAGAAGAAGCGTACACTAGTGGCACCTGATTGATGGTACACCAGTTCCAAATATGCTGTGAGTATTCTACGTTTAATTTCTGGTGAATGCTGTAATCAAATTCTGTGGTATCGGTTCTGGCACCTAAATGAAATACAAAATCTATAGCCGGCTTTTCTTTTGTGAGCCAGTCAAATAGATTGTCTCTTTCCACCCGTACCAAATATTTCTTGTGCAGCAGGTTGAGTTCTTTTTCATCATCGTCAAAAGCGTCTACTAATATCAGGTTTTCAAAACCCTGCTGGTTTAAATAACTCACCAGGCAACTTCCTATAAAGCCGTAAGCTCCGGTTACTATTATTGTAGAATTCGTATTCATTTTTTAAAGTGCAGCTAAAGCGTGCTCGCTTTCATGACCTGCTAATAAATTACCAATGGCATTATCGTATTTATTTTTCCAGTCGATGATATTTCCCCAATTGGCATTATCAATATTAATTGCACCTGAGGTTACATTGCCTAAGAAACTGGTATTTACTCCGGTCTTTTCTAAAAGCTGTACAAAGTCCTGACGTTTTTCTTTTGCCACAGTAACCACTACACGACTCTGACTTTCGCCAAACCAGAACGCATCTTTTCTAATTGAAGCATCCATATCTTTTACATCAAAGCCCAGGTTTCTGTTGAAAGCACTTTCCATTAACGTAATAAACAGTCCGCCCTCACTAACATCATGTGCAGACTGAATCAGTTTATGACTGATCATTTTTTGCACGGCTTTTTGTAAAGCAAATTCTTCATCAATATCAAAATATGGAGCAGGAGAGTATTCCACGCCACAAATTTTATGCAGGTATTCAGAAGAATTGATATCATTTCTTTGTAAGCCTACCAGGTAAATTTCATCATCTGCTTCTTTAAAGTCCATCGTCATTTTATCATCTGCACTGTTCAATATACCCACCATACCAATTGTTGGGGTAGGGTATACCGCGCCATCGGGCCCCTGATTGTAGAAGCTAACATTACCACCGGTTACAGGGGTATCAAATTTTACGCAGGCTTCACCCATTCCTTTAATGGCATGTACAAACTGATAGTATACCTGCGGATCATAAGGATTTCCAAAGTTTAAGCAGTTGGTTACCCCTAAAGGTTCGCCACCGCTGCACACAATATTTCTTGCTGCTTCAGCCACTGCAATCATTGCACCTTTGTACGGATCAGCAAATACATAACGGCTGTTACAATCTGTTGTTAATGCCAAAGCTTTATTGGTAGGTTTGGCAATTACAATAGCTGCATCACTTGGTGCATTGGTGCTGGCATTACCTGCGCCCACCATACTATCGTATTGCACGTAGATCCATTTTTTGCTGGCAATATTCGGAATCTGTATCAGTTGTTTTGCAACAGCTTTAAGGTCATTCGGAACGGCAATTGATGCAGGATCAAATGCTTTTATTATTGAAAAATAGCTTGGTTCGGTGTATGCTCTGCTATTTTGCGGAGCACCGCCACCCAGTACCAGTTCGTATGCGGGTAACTGTGCTTCTAACACACCATTCATATAAAAATGTAATAAGCCATCATCAGTTACTTCTCCAATTTCGCTGCAGGGTAAATCCCATTTTTCAAAAATATCCAGCACCGCTTTTTCTTTTCCTTTCTCCACCACCATCAGCATTCTTTCCTGACTTTCGCTCAGTAATAATTCCCAAGCCTTCATGTTTTTTTGACGGGTAGGTACTTTGTCTAAATCAATATGCATACCCATATTTCCTTTGGCACTCATTTCACTGGTGCTGCAAATAATACCGGCTGCACCCATGTCCTGCATACCCACAACTGCACCGGTAGTCATAACTTCTAAACAGGCTTCTAATAATTTTTTCTCCTGAAACGGATCGCCCACCTGAACTGCAGGTAAATCTTCTGCACTGTCGGCAGTAATATCGGCACTGGCAAAACTTGCACCGCCAATACCATCCTTACCAGTAGCACTACCCACAAAAAACACCGGATTGCCTTTTACTGTTCCGGATGTGGCAGAAATGGTTTCGCCATTTTTTAATATGCCTACGCTCATGGCATTTACTAAGGGGTTGGTATGATAGCAATCTTCAAAATATACTTCACCACCAACAGTTGGTACGCCAAAGCAATTGCCGTAATGGCCAATGCCGTGTACCACACCTGCTAATAAATGTTGTGTTTTGGCTTCTTTTAAATTACCAAATCGCAAACTATTTAATGAAGCAATGGGTCTTGCACCCATGGTAAATATATCTCTGTTAATACCACCTACTCCGGTAGCTGCACCCTGAAAGGGCTCAATAGCGGAAGGGTGATTATGACTTTCAATTTTAAATACAACACCATATCCACCGCCGATATCCATCAGGCCTGCATTTTCTTCACCGGCTTTAACCAGCATTTTCTTTCCATCGCGGGGAAGGGTTTTTAACCATTTGATAGAATTTTTATAACTGCAGTGCTCACTCCACATGGCACTAAAACAGCAGAGTTCGGTAAAATTGGGTGTACGACCCAGTTTTTGTTTTATCAACTCAAATTCTTCGGCAGTAATTCGTAATTGTTCGGCAGTTTGAACTGTTATTTCCATAAATAATGTGGCAAATGGGTTTGAAAATGCAAAGGTAACGTGCAAATACTTTATTCTAAGAAGACTAAAGCAAATATTTCAACTATCTACTAACATTGGGCAATAGAGTATTAATATTGAAATGAGATAATCAGTAATGATATTTATTTACAGCAGTAACTGGGGGCTATGAAAAAATAC
>JBAXET010000110.1:0-9814 GCA_037140275.1 Ferruginibacter sp.
AACCGGCATACCGGTGTATTGCACCATAACGAAATTTACAGAGATATTACTTCCGGAGATCAGTTCAAAGGTTTTATAAAAAAGATTTACAGCGATAACAGAATTGATGTGGCCGCAGGCAAACCCGGTTACAACCGTGTGGAAGATGAGACTGAAAAAATACTAAGACTACTAAGCGAAAACAATGGCTTTTTACCCTACCACGATAAAAGTGAGCCCGATGATATTTACTCCTTCTTTGCCATGAGCAAAAAAACATTTAAGATGACGGTGGGTAATTTATACCGGCAGAAAAAAATTAGTTTGGAGAAGAACGGAATAAAACTTTCTTAACCCCAATGCATTTTTATAACCAGTTATCTTTATTTGCAAATATTTTTCAATGTACAAATACAATATACTTGTTTTTGTTTCAATACTATTCTGCTTTACCACTTTTGCCCAGGGTACTGTATTTTCATTTGGAGACGACTCCAACGAACCAAGAATTATAAAATTAAACGGCATTAAAAAAGAACTGGTTTACAAATACTCTTTTAACAGTAACGGCATAACCGACTCTGTTTTAACCAATACTTTTTACTATGATACTGAAGGATACCCTGTAAAGGAAATTCTTGCCAAAATTGACAATTATGATGAATCTGTAACAGAATACTCAAACACGTATACAGAAGATGGAAAGCTTAAAAGGCAGCTTAAGAACAGTATCTCTTTAAAAATGATAAGAATAATAGAATTTGACTTTGATACTTACGGATTTGAAATTAACAAATACGACTATAACAAAGACACCACCGACCTTAAAATAGAACAAAAAATATACAACACAAAAAATCAGGTTATACAATTACAAACCAAGATCAACAACAAGAATTTTTATATTTCCAGAAAATACTATTACGATAGTGTAAACAACTTGATAAGAACCGATGCCTTTGACAAAACGGACGGTTATATCTATAGTTATATTTACGAATACAATAAAGCTGAGAATAAAAAAATCAGCTACCTGAAAAATGATGATGGCAAAAAATTAATAGGCGAATATTTTTATAATGCAGACGGACAGGCAATAAAAGTAAAAAGCATTTTGAAGATGGCCACATTTATGAGTCAGGAAGGAACAGACTTTAACACTGCTAATCAGCTAAGGGAAAATACATACAACACAGATAAAATGCTGTTTGAAACCACTATAACTGTTGATGGTAAAAAGGCAGCAATTACCAGGCACTATTATTTTGAGCAATAAGCCAATATAATTAATGAGTAATTTCTATTGTTGCCGTTGGTATTGCAGGAACAGGCACAGGCTTGGTCATATCCGGATACGGTGTAAGGTCTTTAAACACAATCCTGTAACCATTGATAGCAGTATCATTCGCGGCACCTAATCCTTTAATATAGGGAATCATCATCCTGAAACTATGGGTATTCCCGTTTTCATGAAAACTTGTTTTAATCATTACATAGCCCGCCCAAATACATACTACACCAATAGGGCAACGACTTTCACTAACTACCGAATCAAAACAAATATAAGCTGATGTATTGACTGCTGCTTTGCTGCAATTACTCAATGTTACTTTTGAGGGATCGGCAGCCTCAGTCTTGTTTTTGGTACATGCAGTAATCGCAATAAGCAGGGTCGCTGTTGCAAAAAACACCAAGGTCAATCTTCTCATATACCGTTTTTGATAACAGACAATGGCAACAGATTAAATGTTGCTTTGGCGTTATGTTAATTCAATTACGGTTATCTCAGGCAATATACCCACTCTTCCGGGATAGCCTATAAAACCAAATCCGCGGTTTACATATAATTTCATTTTATTGGCCTGGTATAAACCACCCCATTGCTTGTACATATACTGCACCGGGCTCCATTTAAAACCGGGTATTTCAATACCGAACTGCATACCATGGGTATGGCCGCTCAGCATCAGGTCAATATCAGCATAATCAGTTTTTACCTGTGCATCCCAATGGCTGGGATCGTGACTCATTAAAATTTTAAAAGGATATTTTTCTGTTCCGGGATGTGCCATATCCATGCGCCCATGCTTGGGAAATCTTGCTTTAGCACTCCAGTTCTCAATGCCTAATAAAGCAATTTGTTCGCCGCCTTTTTCTAACGCCACATGTTCATTCATTAATAAACGCCAGCCTAGTTTGGTATGTACTTTTTTAAGATTTTCTAAGTTCTGCTCTTTACTAATGCCATCAGCAGGCCAGTGTACATAATCGCCATAATCGTGATTGCCTAATGTGCTGTACACACCAAGCGGTGCTTTTAACTGACTGAACACCTCCATATATTCTTCCATCTCCGTTGCCCTGTCGTTCACCAGATCTCCGGTAAATAAAATGATATCGGCTTCCTGGGCCATAATTTTTTCTATGCCGTGCTGCACTGCTTTTTTATCGGTAAAACTGCCGCTGTGTATATCACTGATATGTATAATTTTTAATCCCTTAAATGAAGCAGGCAAATTATCATAAGACAGTTGAATACGCTTAACATCGTAATTGTATTTATTACTGAAGCCATACAATAAACTGGTGAACAATGTTCCTCCGGCTGCAAGACCCAACCAGTTTAAAAATGCCGAACGGCTGATACCTTCGTTTTCAAAATCATTTACTGCACCGCTGGCAGCATTTGAATATAATTTTATGGCCAGCCATTGAATGCCCCGGCGGATATCATCCACTAAAAAGAAAACCGATGCGGTGATCTTGGCTAAAAACAAACCAATGATGGTAGCAAATAAGTAAGTACGTACTTTCCTTCCTAAAAACTGCTGCTCGGTAAATACAAATAATAAAAAGCCAATGATGGCAATGGCGGTAAGGGCCCAGTAAATACCATATACAATGGTTTTTGCTTTGGGAGATAAACCCTGGCAAACTGATTTTAAAGCTTGAAAAACATAGGTGTCGAGTAATAAAGTAATGGAGATAAAAATAATAGCCCCTAATGGTGTACGCATGAACGAATTGATTATTTATGTTTGGTATGAAGGTAGACGATTGAGCGGGCAAAATGTTTTAACCATTGTTAAAAAACCGTCAATCCTTGGTTACCGGAACCCGCCATTTTAAAAATTCATCCAGCTGGGCATTGATGGCATTTAAAGTTATTTCATCTGCAAACCGGCCTGTTTCATCCATCAGTTTATTTACCTGCGAGATCGGCAGCTTATTGGGGTGCACTGTTATTTTCATATAATTTAAAATATCAGCCAGATGGTCCATCCCTCTTAAATTTCCAGCCCTGCCGGTGGAATTGCCTGTAATTAATGCCTGCTTATCAAACCATATTTTATTGGAAATACTGTTGTCGAAAAGCAATTTAAGTACGCCCGGAAAACTGCCGTTATACTCGGGCACAATAAAAATAAAGCTGTGGGCAGGTATAATGATCTCCTGCTCTATCTTTTCAAAAGCCGCATCCCTGTGCAACAAACTTACCCCTTCTAAAGAAAAAATACAGGAGGTCTGGCCTTTTTCCAGCAATATCCGGTGGTATTCGTTTGCCACTTTAAGCGTATTGCTGCCCTTTCTGTTAGTCCCGGATATTATTGTAATCATGCTGTTTATTTAAATATGTAGCAAACTAACAAATATCTTGGCAGATTGTTCCCCACTTTTATAACGAATGGCTAAATTTGCCAACCTGTCAGGGTTATTTAAAGTGTTTTGTTGCATTGCAAACATTACCTTTGATATGTTTGATTTATTAGTATAAAAAATAAAAAGGCCGTAAGGTCCGGGGTAAATATGGCAAGAATAATAGGTGTAGCCAATCAAAAAGGCGGGGTGGGTAAAACAACTACGGCAATTAATTTGGCCGCCAGTTTAGCTGTTTTAGAATACAGGACCCTGTTAGTGGACGCCGATCCTCAGGCCAACAGCACTACTGGCACCGGTTTCGACCTTCATAATATTACACAAAGCCTGTACGATTGTATGGTGAATGAGGCCAAGGCTAAAGATGTGATATTAAAGTCTGATATTCCTTACCTTGATCTGATGCCTTCGCATATAGATTTAGTGGGTGCAGAAATAGAAATGATCAATTACCCCAACCGTGAAAGCGTATTAAAAAATATTCTGAACCCAATTAGAGATCAATACGATTTTATTGTAATAGACTGTTCTCCTTCATTAGGATTGCTTACTGTAAATGCATTAACAGCTGCCGACAGTGTGGTAGTTCCGGTTCAAACTGAATTTTTTGCACTGGAAGGTTTGGGGAAACTACTAAACACTATTAAAATCGTTCAGAACAGGCTTAACCCCGAACTGAAAATAGAAGGTATATTAATGACCATGTATGATGGTCGTTTGCGTTTATGCAATCAGGTGGTTAGTGAAGTGCGCAGGCATTTTGAAGAAATGGTATTCAGCAGCATCATTCACCGTAATACCCGTTTAAGTGAAGCGCCCAGCTTTGGTAAGCCGGTAATTTTATATGATGCCGACAGTAAAGGTTCTATCAACTACCTGAACCTGGCCAAAGAAATTTTGCAGAAAAACAATATGACTAAAATAAAAGAAGAAGACAGAATCCTCGAGTAATAAGTGATAAGTCATAAGTGATAAATTATTGTTGATAAGTATACGACTGCTTTAGACTTAAAACTTAATACTTACGACTTAGAACTTACAACTTAAAACTTACAACTTACATGACGCCTCCCAATAAAAAAGACGCTTTAGGAAAAGGAATACGCAGTTTACTGCAGAATATTGATGCTGATTTAAAAAGTACCGCCGGCAGTTTAAGACCCGAAGTAGTGGAACAAAATATTACTTCATTACGCATTTCGCTGGATCAGATTGAAGTGAATCCAAAACAGCCCCGTAAAGATTTTGACGAAGTGGCATTGAGCGAACTGGCGGCTTCATTAAAACTGCATGATATCATTCAGCCCTTAACGGTTTCTAAATTACCTAATGGCAAATACCGTTTGATTGCAGGAGAACGCCGTTTCAGGGCATCAAAAATTGCAGGTTTAAAAGATGTGCCGGTATATATCAGACAGGCCAATGATGTACAGTTACTGGAATTGTCTTTATTAGAAAATTTACAAAGAGAAAACCTTAATGCTATAGAAATTGCCCTCAGCTATAAACGCCTGATGGATGAACTGGATTACACACAGGAACAGGTGGCGGAGCGCATGGGAAAAGACAGGAGTACAGTTACCAATTATATCCGTTTACTGAAACTGCCACCGGATATTCAGATTGCGGTACGCAGCGGTTTAATTTCAATGGGCCATGCAAGGGCATTGATTAATGTGGATGTGGTGGATAAGCAATTGTACATCTTCAGCGAAATAAAAAAACGCAGCTTATCGGTTCGCCAAACAGAAGAACTGGTACGAAAAATTTACACTCCGCATAATGTTAAAGTTGCCGTAAAAACAGATTTGCCTCCGGCATATAAAAAGATTGAAGATAATTTAGCATCCAGCTTTAGTACCAAAGTAAAATTAACCCATAACAAAAAAGGTTTTGGTTCTATTTTATTTGAATATTATTCTTTAGAAGAATTGAATGGCTTGCTGGAAAAACTGAATATTAAAGTGAGCTAACTGTTCTGAAAAATTTTGCCGGCCTTACAAACAAATTGGATAACCTTATTCCAAGCACAACTGATTTAAATGGCTTTTTTAAAACCGATAATTTTTATACTTCTTTTTTTGCCTGCAGCAAATAACTTGTTTGCACAAAAAGACAGTGCCTTGATAAAGCCTTCAGCAAAAACTGTTTCCAAAAAACAGAAGGTCAATATTTTTTCCATTGATACTTCTAAACCTTATAGCCCTAAGATTGCCATTTTAAGAGCGGCTTTTATACCCGGCTGGGGACAAGCCACCAATAAAAAATACTGGAAGATGCCCATTGTATATGGGGCATTAGGCACTACAGGGTATATTTTTTTCCGTAACATCAAACAATTTAAAGAAGCCGATGCGGCATATAAAAATGCGATTGACGGCATTCCATCCAACGATAATTTAATTCCCGAACCTTATTACAGTGTAAAAGGCAATCCGGCTTTAATAAAAAGTTTCCGCAATGGCGTAAGGCAAAACGTAGATTATTCTGTGTTGTTTTTTATTGCTTTCTGGGGACTGAGTGTGGTAGACGCAGCAGTGGATGCCCATCTTAAAACCTTTGATGTAAGCGATCAGTTAAGTCTGCAAATAAAACCCGGCCACAGCGATTTGGCCAATACCAATGGCATCAGTCTGGTACTGAATATTGGCAAGACTCGTACAAAATAATTATCTTCAACTTTATTATAATTCCAAAACAATTCAGGACATGAAAATTGCATTAATAGGCTATGGCAAAATGGGCAGGGCGATAGAGGGAATACTATTACAAAGAGGGCATACAGCCCCATTAAAGATCGATATCAATAATCAGGATCAGTTTACAAAAGAAAACTTACTGCAATGCGATGTGGCTATTGAATTTACAGGGCCGCACAGTGCCGTGAATAATATCAGCACCTGTCTGGATGCGGGCATACCTGTGGTAAGTGGCAGCACCGGCTGGCTGGAACAATGGTCAGTTATTGAAGACAAATGCAAGAATAACAATGGCGGGCTTTTATATGCCAGCAACTTCAGTGTGGGTGTTAATTTGTTTTTTGAATTGAATAAAAAACTGGCCCAGCTGATGAGCCAACAGGATACGTATAATGTGAGTATGGAAGAAATCCATCATACACAAAAGAAAGATGCGCCCAGCGGAACAGCCATCACCTTAGCTGAACAGGTATTGCATAATGTTACCCGCAAAAAAAAATGGATCAATGAAGTTGAAAAATACCCCAACGAATTGTCTATCATCAGCAAAAGAATTGATCCTGCGCCGGGCACCCATTCTATTAAATACAGTTCTGCCATTGATGATATTGAAATCATTCATACAGCACACAGCCGTACCGGTTTTGCCACCGGCGCTGTTTTAGCTGCAGAATTTTTAGCAAGTAAAAAAGGAATTTACAGCATGAAAGATGTGTTAAATATTACTTCGTAAAATGAGATCAGCAGCACTCTTCTTTATATGCTTTTGGTACTGTTGCAGTTCCGCAACAGCACAGGGAAGAAAGATTGACTCTCTGTTCAAATTGCTGTCGCATACTGCTGATATCAAACAAAAAATAAACATCAGCAATCAGATTGCATCAGATTTAAGATCCACCAATGCCGACAGTGCGATAACACTTGCTCAAAACACGCTGGTGCTTGCCCAAAAAGAAAATTATGAACTGGGGGAAGGAAGTGCTATGTTATGTCTTTCATTAGCCAACGGCACTAAATCCAAATATGAAATATCATACGACTATGCACAAAAAGCAATTGCTATAGCCGAAAAAATAAAGAGCGATTCACTGAAAGCCTATTGCTTAACTGCCATCTCTTCTTACCATTACAATAAAGCCAATTTTGATATCGCCCTTGAAAAAGCATTGGCTGCACTTAAACTTTTTGAACAAATTCATGATGCTTCGGGAGTACTAAAATCAAAAGTGCTGATGTCGCAGGTTTATCAGGTAAAAGATGACCTTAAAAAAGCAGAAACTATTTTACAGGAAACCCTGGCCCTGTTCCCAAAAATCAACGACAATAAAATAAAAATAAATACCCTGCATACACTGGCAAATGTATATGGCATGCAGGGTAAATATGCAGCTGCTTTAGCTTTAGACAGCACCGGCCTTCAACTATGCGAAGCTGATTTTGCCAATTTTCAAAAAACACATTTTTACGACAATATGGCCAATTGCTATATGTACAGCAACAGGTATGAGGAAGCCGAAAAATATTTTTTGCTATGTATAAATATAGATTCTTCCTTCAATAATAAAAAGCAGATGTCTGACACCTACCTGAATTTAGGCAATCTGATGCTGATGCAAAAAAAATATAACGAAGCAAAACACTATTTAGATCACTCTATTGAATTAGCCGCTGCAACAGGATATAAACAGGCGGAATACAGCGCCTATCTTTTATTAAGCGATCTGTATAAAGCTACTGGCTCTTATGAAAAAGCTTTTGAATCCCTGCAGCAATCCACCGCTGTAAAAGATAAAATAATCAACGAAACAACCGAAGGCAAGATTGCCGAACTGGAAACGGTATACCAGACTGAAAAAAAAGAACAGCAATTAAAACTTCAGCAAACAGAGATCAGGCGTAAAAACTCCCTGCTTTTGGGCACTGCCATACTGGGTGCCTTACTAATTTTTACCGGGTTTAGTTTTTACCGCAAAAGGCAGCTACAAAACAAAATGGATTTACAGGCAGAAGTGATGAAGCAGCAGGATATGGCCACCAAAGGCATTATCACAGCAGAAGAAAACGAGCGCAAAAGAATTGCTGCCGACCTTCATGACGGTGTGGGACAAATGATGAGTGCCGCCAAAATGAACCTGTCGGCATTTGAAAACGAGATTCCATTTAAAGACGATCAACAAAAAATTTCTTTTGAAAAAATTATTAGTCTGGTTGATGAAAGCTGTAATGAAATAAGAAGCGTAAGCCATCAGATGATGCCCAATGCATTATTGAAAAGCGGATTGGCCAGTGCTGTAAAAGAATTTTTGGATAAGCTTGACAACCGGGTACTAAAAGTGAACTTATATACAGAGGGGCTGAATGAAAGATTAGACAGTAATATTGAGACTGTTCTTTATCGCGTAATTCAGGAATGTGTGAATAATGTAATCAAACATTCCGGCGCCAGTTCTCTGGATATTTCTTTAATAAAAGATGATGACGGAATTGCTGCTACTATAGAAGATAATGGCAAGGGATTTGACAGTAAAGACAGTCAAAATTTTGAAGGTATTGGACTTAAAAATATTGCATCCAGAATTGGCTATTTAAAGGGCACGGTAGATTTTGACAGCAAGCCCGGACGTGGCACATTAGTTGCCATTCATGTACCAATTGGTTAATGTAAAAAAATGGGCTATATTCGGTCATCGGCAAAATGAAATCAACTAAAATATCTTTAGCAATAGTAGACGATCACCAGATCGTGATAGACGGATTAAAGTCCCTGCTGCAGGGATACGATCAGTTTAAAGTAGTTCTGGAATGTACCGAACCTTTGCAAATGCCAAAATTGCTGGAGCAGACTAAAGTTGATATTTTACTTACTGATGTGATGATGCCCGGAATGAATGGGGCAGAATTATCGAAGCTGGTGCATAAAAATTTTCCTGAAATAAAAATACTGGCTTTAAGCATGAGCGGGCAGGGCGATCTGGTAAACCAGATGATTGAAGATGCCGATATTGCAGGCTATGTTTTAAAAAATATTGGCAAAAAAGAACTGATCACAGCCTTAGAAAAAATTTCTGCCGGAGGCATTTATTTCAGTGATGATGTGCTTCAGGAAATGACCCGGGCCAGTGAGTTAAAAAAAGAAAGCGACGAAGCCCATCTTACTGTAAGAGAAATTGAAATCATCAAATTAATAGAAAAAGAACTTAACAATAAACAAATTGCCGAAACGCTTTTTTTAAGTGAACGTACAGTAGAAACCCACCGTAAAAACATTTTCAGAAAAACCAAAACCTCCGGTGTTATTGGCCTTATCAAATATGCCTACGAACACAAAATCATATAGGGAGTATTACACGAATTGATACGAATTACACTAATTAATCAATAAACTAATTAACCTCTTAAACCTTTTCAACCTTTCAACCTCTTAAACTTCTTAAACCTTTAGAACCTTTTCAACTTTTTCAACCATTTCAACCATTTTA
>JBAXET010000111.1:0-9765 GCA_037140275.1 Ferruginibacter sp.
ATTATAAACCAATCACTAAATACAATACATTATGAAACAGCAATTATCTTTTATTAAAAACGAAACAAAAGGATGGACGCATCAAAGCCCATCCCCAATCAAAAAAATGTCCGTAATAATGGTCATTTGTTTTGCTCTTATTCTTTCTTTAACAAATACTTCAGCCTGGGCAAGTAATCCGCCCTCCAAAATCTGGTTGCCAACAACTGGTGGTGCATGGACCACAGCAGCTAACTGGTCACCTAGTGGTGTACCGGCTGCAGGTGACGATGTGGTGATCAACAGTAATCAATCTGCAAATATTACTGCGGTACCAATAATTACTTTGAAAAGTCTTTCTGTAAGTGGTAACTGTCTTTTTGCCGCAGCTGCTTCAGGCAATACTATTACAATTACCAGTACATTTTCTGTTGCATCAGGAAAAACTTTTACCCTTGGGGCTTCGGGAAACAGGATTGTATTTGTCTTGAACGGCACTGGCACAATAGATGGCAATTGTGCATTTGATGCCGGGACTACTGTAAGAAATTTTACAGTTAACGGAACACTAATAGTTAATTCAACAGGCCGTGTGTATGATCCTGCTTTAAGTTCAGGTAGTAATTTTATATTAGGTGCTGCAGCTACATTACAAACTGCCAATGCAGGTGGTATTTCTTCTTCAACAACAACCAATACCACAGTAGCAGTTAATTTTGGAGGTACTTATACCTACCCTCTTTCTGCTACTTATATATATGCAGGTTCTGGTGCACAGGCAACCGGAAATGGTTTGCCAACGGGTTCAATAACCGGTACTGTTACTATTAACAGCGGTGCAGTGGTTACATCAACCAATGCCATTATTGTGAATGGTGCAGGTACTTTAACTGTAAATGGTACATTAACTCCCGGTGCTGCAACACAAGTTTTCAGCGGTACAGGTACACTTACAGGAACCGGTACCGTACAGGTTAACAGAACAACTGCAACGGCTGATTTTTCTACTCAGTATACAGCAACTACAAAAACTTTAACCAATCTAACTGTTGAATACACCGTGCTTACGGGTTCGCAAATTATTAGCGCACTAACGTATAAAAATCTTAAAATAAATAATACCAGTGGCACCAATACTGTTGGTGGAAATGTAACTGTAAGCGGCTTATTAACCACAGTTGGTGGAGGTACTTTAGATATGGGGACTAATCAATTATTGGGAACATTAAATACTATCAGTAACAGTGGTACTATTCGTACACAAAATACCACTGCTACTGCAATACCAGTTTCAAAAACATGGGGCGGTACAATCGTTTATGACGGTGCTGCTGTACAAACTGTAAGCGATGGTACCTATAATAATTTAACTATAAATAATTCAACAGGTACAGATGCAGGAGGAAGCCTGACTGTAAACAGTAACCTTTACCTGCAAAGTACTTATGCAAATGCTGTAAAAGGTTGTCTGGATATTGCTTCTTCTTATTCATTACTGATGGGCCCAGCTTCTTCTACAACTGGAGAAGGTGATGTAACGGGGACAGTTACCCGCAATTCTTTTGTATTGGCTACTCCTTATACTTATGGCAGTTCACGTACAGTGATTAATATATCTTCAAAAGGTCCAATCGGAACTGAAGCATTACCCGCCTGGATCAGTGTAAAAATAGTTAAAACTACCACACATGCATGGAAGGCAGATGCCATACACAGATACTATGATATTACCAATGCTGATGGTGCAGCAGCTACTGCTGTTGTAAGTACAACATTACATTACAGAACTGATGAGTTGAATAGTACTACCGAAAATGTATTGGGGTATTTTGATGTACATGATCCATCTGGTGCAGCAACTGTACATGATCATGGATATTCTAACCGGGATCTTACGTATAAATTTGTTGGAAGGTCAGGTATGAATCTTAGTTATTTAGCCCCAGGCACAGTAGCAGATGTAAAATATTTTACATTAGGTACTTCTGTGTCAACAAATGCATCACTTTGGATTGGTGGATTCAGTTCAGACTGGACAAATGCCAATAACTGGGATCCTGTTGGCGTACCAACCAGTGTATATAATGTTATCATTGGCCCGGGTACTTATTATGCAGTGCTTCCAGGTAACATAACATTAAATACCATCTACATTGAAGCAACAGGAAGGTTAGATGCAGGTAGTAATACATTAACACTTAATGGCTCTACAGGTGCATGGCTTAATACTGGTACATTTAATGCAGGAACAGGTACAGTTGTTTTTACTAATGCTAATGCAACTATGGCTGACCCTACTACATTTAATAATGTTACTATTAATGCAGGTGCAAAACTTACATTGGGTACCAATAATGTAATGATTATTGCAGGTACATTAACCAATAATGGTACCATAGATGCAAGCACAAACGAAAATACCATCGAATATAGTGGCGCTGCTGCTCAAACAGTAATTAATCCAAACGGAGGTAATGTTGGTGGTGGTTATCACAATCTGATTTTAAGTGGCGCAGGTGCAAAAACTTTACCTGCCGGGGAATTGTATATAAGAGGAGATTTTACCAATAATTATTCTGATGCATTACATTTCACCAGCCTGGTAGAATTTAATGGACCTGCAGGTATGGAACAATTAATAACCGGTTCCAATATCACCACATTTGACCTGCTTGAAGTTAATATCAGCGGAAATATTGTTAATCTCGATCATAACATAGTAGTGGCAGACCTTATTCTCACACTAGGTGAAATTGAAATTTCCGCTAACAAATCTCTTGAAATTACAGGTGCAATACAAAGAAACGGAACCACACAAACCGGACAAATTGATGCAACGGTTTCAAAAGGGTCAATCCTGTTTTCTAACACTACAGCGCAACATATTCCTGAAGGTGCATTTATGGGTGATATCTATCATTTGGATGTCAGTGCAACCGGTAATCTGATTATGGACGATAACCTGTCTGTATCTAATACCCTTGATCTTTATGCAGGCACATTGAGTTTGAATGGAAAAGTTTTAACTATAAAAGGAAATATCGCACAAACAAGTGGGCATATTATTGCCAGCGCAGTAGGTAGCAAAATTCTGATGAGTTCAGTTGCCACTCAGGAAATACCGGTGTCATCATTTTCCGGTACACTGGATGCTCTGGAGATCAATAACAGCAATGGACTGGATGTTACCATCTTTGATGCAGTAACAGTAAATAATGTAATACTTACCAGCGGTAAACTGGATATCGCTAATAATAATATTACCACCACCAGTTTTACAGGTGGTTCTGAAACATCTTATATCAAAACAAGCGGAACAGGATTGGTAAAAACTAATATAGCTGATCAGGCTTCAGTAATTTATCCTGTGGGTAACAGTACTTATAATCCTGTAACCATTACCAATAAAAGTGGTGCTGCAGATAATTTTACTGTAAGAGTGCTCGACAATGTTTACGAAAATGGATACAATGGAACAGTATTGAGCCAGCTTAGGGTACACCGTACCTGGGATATCAATAAACAAACTGCCAATGCCGGCAACGGTGTTGATTTTATGTTTAACTGGAATGCCGGCGATGCAGATGTATTTACAGTAGACGGACCAATGTTATTCCATTATGGAACTAAATGGGTAAAACAAACAGAAGGCATTACTGCACAGGGTAGCTACAGTTTAGGATATACCGGTTATACAGGTACTTTCTCTCCTTTTGCTATTCTAGATTTTCAGTATACACTTCCATTAAACTGGGTAAGTTTTACTGCTCAAAAACAAGATCAGCATGCTTTGTTGAACTGGTCTACGGCTTCAGAATTAAATACCAAAAATTATCAGGTACAACATAGTGTAGATGGTATTAACTGGAGTTCAATTGGAACAGTTGCTGCAACAGGAAATTACAGCAGTACTAAGAATTACAGCTTCACTCATCTGCTGCCTGCCAAAGGCAATAACTACTACCGTTTATTACAGGCAGATATTGATGGAAGAAGCAGTTTAAGCGATGTGGTACGTTTGGTATTTGGAGAACAGACTTCTTCTGTGAAACTGATGAATAATCCTGTAGTGGGCGGACAATTGCAGGTATTAACCAATCAGCCGTTGTTTGTTACTGTACTGAATACTAAAGGTCAGTTATTGCTGAGCAAGCAATTGAATGCAGGCTTACAAACAATAGATGTAAACAAATTATCAGCAGGTATCTACTTGTTAAGAACCGCAACCGAATCAATAAAGTTTGTTAAAGAATAGATAAGAGTTGTGCATTAGTGATCCGCCTCATTTTATAATGGGGCGGATTTTTTTTGGAACTAATCTTGCATATTCTGCCTGAATGATTTAAATGACAAGTAATGATTACAAATGGTTTTTTGCCTGATGACAATCACATTCTTTTATAGGTACCATGCAAGTGCAGTATCTAACTTTGTGTATTGCATTTTCTATCCTGTGCAATAATCATAATGTGTTGTAATCACTCACATCTTATTTCTCCTCTTATTTCAAAATTCATTGATCATGAAAAAGTACAGTATACTGATAAGTAGCTTTGTAATTCCTTTTGCAGCATTTGCCGGAGAAGCTGATCTTAAAATACCTGATGCCATTCATTCCGACTCTCGTTTGTATTGGGGATTTTTAGTTACCATAGCAGGATTGTTTTTTGGACTGTATCATTATTTGAAAATAAAAAAATTGCCTGCACATAAAAGTATGTTGGAGATTTCTGAAATTATTTTTCAAACCTGTACCACCTATCTTAAACAACAGGGAAAATTACTGGCCATTCTTTTTTTATTTATAGGTACCGTTGTAACAGTGTATTTTGGTTTTTTAGCTAACGACCACGAAGGCAATGCCTTGTTTGGCATTGGCGGTGTTTTACTGATTATTTTATGGACCATCATTGGTATGCTGGGCTCTTATTCCGTTGCTGCATTTGGTATACGCATGAATACACTGTCTAACTCCCGCATGGCATTTGCATCTTTACAAAAGAAACCACTCAATCTGCTGAAAATTCCATTAAACTCAGGTATGAGTATTGGTGTGGTGTTGATTTGTGTGGAGCTGATGATGATGCTGATTATTTTATTACTGATGCCGGGCAATTTGGCCGGCGCCTGTTTTATAGGTTTTGCCATTGGGGAATCATTGGGTGCTTCGGTACTCAGAATTGCCGGAGGAATATTTACAAAGATTGCAGATATTGGTTCAGATCTGATGAAAGTAGTATTTAAGATTGGTGAAGATGATCCCCGCAATCCGGGTGTTATAGCAGATTGTACAGGCGATAATGCCGGCGACTCTGTAGGACCTACTGCAGACGGATTTGAAACTTATGGTGTAACCGGTGTGGCACTCATTTCATTTATTTTACTGGCAGTAATGAACACTGAAGTGCAGACTGAATTACTGGTTTGGATATTTGTAATGCGCATACTGATGGTGATCACATCAGTTTGCTCTTTCTGGATCAATGGTTTTATCAGCAAAGCCTTATACGGAAAAAAAGAAGATATTGATTTTGAAAGGCCGCTGACCAATTTAATCTGGATCACTTCTGTACTGTCTATCATCGTTACATTTATTGCCAGTAAACTCATTATACCCAATTTAAATGGCGATACCAATTCCTGGTGGGTATTGTCTTCCATTATCAGTTGTGGTACTTTAGGCGCTGCTTTAATACCGGAGTTCACCAAAATATTTACCTCACCCAAATCCATACACGTAAAAGAAATTGTAAGAGCAGGCCGGGAAGGTGGTGCTTCACTGGTATTATTAAGTGGTTTGGTGGCAGGTAATTTTTCTGCTTTCTGGAAAGGGCTGGTCTTCTTTTTCTTAATGTTTTTTGCTTACTATATCAGCACATTTAATTTAGACAGTTTAATGATGTACCCTTCCATATTTGCTTTTGGGTTGCTGGCATTTGGTATGCTGGGTATGGGGCCGGTAACTATTGCTGTGGACAGTTACGGACCTGTTACCGATAATGCGCAGTCAATTTATGAATTGTCGCTGATTGAAGAAGTACCCAATATTGATAAAGAAATTGAAAAAGATTTTGGATTTACACCCGACTGGGAAAAAGCCAAATATTATCTGGAAGCCAATGACGAAGCGGGTAATACATTTAAAGCCACTGCTAAACCGGTATTGATTGGTACTGCAGTTGCGGGAGCCACCACCATGATTTTTTCATTGATACTGATGATAAAAACAACACTAAATATTGAGCCGGAAAAAGTACTCACCCTTTTAAACCCCTACACTATTTTAGGTTTTATTATGGGAGGCGCAGTTATCTATTGGTTTACCGGTGCTTCTTTGCAGGCAGTTACCACAGGTGCGTACCGGGCAGTGAAATATATAAAAGACAATATCAATCTGGATCCTGATGCACCTAAAAAAGCCGATCTCCAAATGTCGAAAGATGTAGTGAAGATCTGTACTCAATATGCTCAAAAAGGCATGTTCAATATTTTTATTGCTGTATTCTTTTTTGCGCTGGCTTTTGCATTCTTATCTTCACCATCAGGTATTGGTGGTGTAAATGCGGTGTCTTTATTTATAAGTTATTTATTGGCAATTGCAGTGTTTGGTTTGTTCCAGGCGGTATTTATGGCCAATGCAGGTGGTGCATGGGACAATGCAAAAAAAATAGTTGAGGTAGATCTTAGAGAAAAAGGAACACCATTGCACGATGCTACTGTGGTAGGCGATACCGTTGGCGATCCTTTTAAAGATACTTCTTCTGTTGCGCTAAACCCGATTATTAAATTCACCACCCTATTTGGTTTGCTGGCAATGGAAATATCTATTTCAAAAAATTTCAGGGATATGGCACCTTATTTCGGACTGGCATTTCTTATTGTGGCATTGGTATTTGTTTGGCGGTCATTTTATAAAATGCGGATCGACCAGTAATCATTTTGTAATAAAAAATTTAGCAGCGCTCTGATTATATCACTGCGCTGTTTTGTATTATATGTCAATTGCTGTTTGTAATTATTAGTATCAGTTGTAATGTATCTGATGATTTAAGATAAAGCCTACCAAAATCATAGTTTTTGCTTTCTAACATCATAGTTTTTGTTCATTAAATGGAATACTTTGTTTCAGAAATTAATTTGTTCACCTAAATACTATTTTATGAAAAAGATACTTTTGTTATTATTTTTCTTTCCGGTGTTCAATATTTACGCACAGAAATGGGAAAAAAATTATGATTTTGTAGATGATTGCATTTGTGGTTTGTCTAAAGTGAAAAAAAATGACAAGGTAGGCTATGTAAATAAGGAAGGTATTGAAATTATCAAATTACAATATACCGAAGGATTAACATTTCACGATGGATATGTTGCGGTACGGCTGGGTACAAAATGGTTGTTCCTCGACAGTACCGGCAAAGCCATTACCGAAGCCATTTTTGATGATGCCAACAGTTTTCACGAAGGGCTGGCTGCGGTTTCTAAAAACAGCGCCTATGGTTTTATCAATACCAAGGGTGCTGTGGTAATACCTTTTGAATTTTCGAGTACCCGTAATTTTTCTGAAGACCTGGCTCCTGCTGCCAATGCAAAAAATGATTGGGGATTTATAGATAAAAAAGGCAACTGGATAATTAAACCGGTATACGATTTTGCCGACAGCTTTGAAAGCGGGGAAGCCAGAGTAATGAAAGATGGAAAAGTATTTTATATAAATGCCGCCAACAAAAAGTTACATGAATAGGTGAAAAAATCCATGTAAATAAAAACCGCCTCAGTAAAATGAGACGGTTTTTTATTACGAACTTGTTTTATTTTTTTATGCGCATATACATTTCAACACTCTTGCTGCCATCTTTACCAGTAATGGTTTGGGTGTAAGCATCTGTACCTGTCATCTCTATATCCAAATCAACCGCTTGACCCCTGATTTGATAATACGTAGATACGAGTACCATTTCTTTCGACTTTGTATTTCCCGTCATTGCAAAAGTACCATACCCCATTCCTGTATGTGTTTTGTTAGCAGAGTCGCTGTAAGTATGTCCAAAAATAAAATATCCTCCTGCATACATTTTGTATTGTACTGCATTGTTTATGGAAGTATCTTTTCCCATTATGTTATACGCTTTAGTAATTTTCCAGGCACCATCCAATGCAGCTATTGCTTTTGTTCCTGTTGACTCATATGCTTCAGTAAGCGTCATTTTTTCTCCGTTTTGCATTTGCATGTCTGCAATTACCTGTTTATACCCTTTGTCTGTTTTTGCTATAACCAGTTTAAAACTACCGGGGGCATCAGATTTTGAAGTGTCGGATGCATTGTAAATCACATTTTCGGTTACTGTGTCTTTGTTTGCTGTATAGCTGGCAATACCAAAGCTGCTCACAGAATCTGCAGGATTGAAATTGGCATACATCATGTGTCCGTCGCTATACATTTTTAATTGCTGCAATGCACTGGTTGTGGTATCCAGTTTACTGCTCTTGATTGACTGAGATAACATTTTGTAAGCACCAGTCATGTTGGAATTTTCGGTTGATTCGGTTTTGTCTGCATTATTGCAGCCGGTTAAGGCCAGCAATACTGTAGCGGCAAAAAATAGTTTCATGTTGCTGTAATTGGTTTAAATGATTAAATAAATGATACTGTGAGAGGATATCATTTTCAAAAGGGAAGAAATAAGGCCATTGTTGATGCAGAACAAAATACATTACTATAATTAGGAATGCAACTAAACTGGCAATTTTTATTATTCGGCAGTAAAAGATTTTATCCGCCTTCGGGTGATTACTGTAAGTCAGACTGGGTAAAAGTTTTAACCAATTATTGGTTTATTTCAGCCGGCTTTAAAAAAAATCTAACATTTTACCGGTTTACGTATGATTTTCATCATGTTTAATCCGCGTGTTTTCAATCATCTTCGCTTTCATCCCATACTAAGGGAGGTATAAAAAATATTATTTTGATGGAAACTCCTGTCGTACATTCTTTTCATATCCCTGTAATGGGACTAGGTTTTACAATTGATACCCCGGTTAAAGTGGCTCATTTTGGTATATCTTCTGTTATTTCTATTGTAGAAGACAGTTTGATGGAAGACATGCGCAAATATTATTGCGGCCTGTATCAGTTGCCTTACACTGCTGTTAACACAACTGAAGCCGACTATCGTGCTAAAAGAACCAGAGCTTATTTAAATGTGGTACATGAAGTGGTGCAATTAAAAATAGCTATTTTAAAAGAACAACCCCTGGAGCCCGGTAATGATATTATGAAGTATATCGATCTGCTTCCTGATGATGCCGGCATAAAATTATTATATCAGCAAATGCTTGTTGCACCTACAGCAACAGAAGCTTCCATACTGGAAAGAAAATTACGTGACCAGATTTGTGCCGGCTCCATTGATGTAAACATCATGAGCAAGGTAGATAAAGACAATTATGACAAAGATGGAACCGTATTGCCACTGGGTAATTCAGATGCATTGGCTTCTTTACGGGGATTTGCCGAAAGCGATTTGCATTCCGCTGTAGTTTTTTCAGCAGGCTATAATCCGCGTTTATATGGGTATATAGAAAATTTTGAAGACTTTTATCCTGATCAGAACGGCTATTTCAAAAAGAAGGTCATCTTAAAAGTAAGTGATTACCGCAGTGCGGTTACACAGGGCAAACTGCTTGCAAAAAAAGGAGTTTGGGTATCGGAGTTCAGGATTGAATCGGGATTGAATTGCGGCGGACATGCTTTTGCAACAGATGGTTTATTATTAGGCCCCATTATGG